>JACRNN010000234.1 GCA_016234955.1 Deltaproteobacteria bacterium
CACGAGCTCCTCGAAGGACTCGGGCCTTAATTTCCTCAAAAGGTCCTTGAGCCCGGAGCTCTCGAGCTGAAAGACCCCGTTCGTGTTCCCGCTTGCAAGGAGCCTGTAGGTCGCCGGGTCGTCGAGCGGGAGGGAGTCCATGTCGATAGTCTCCCCCCTGTTCGCGCCTACGAGCTTGACGGTCTTGTCTATGACGGTAAGGGTCTTGAGGCCCAGGAAGTCGAACTTGACAAGGCCGATCTTCTCGACGTCCTTCATCGAGTACTGGGTCGTCACCACCTCGTCCTTCTGGTTCATATAAAGCGGGAGGTACTCCACCAGCGGCCTGTTGGAGATGACGACCCCGGCGGCGTGGGTGCTTGCGTGCCTGGGCAGGCCCTCAAGGGCGATGGCCGCGTCCATAAGCTCCCTGACCTTCCGGTCCTTATCCCTGATATCCCGGAGCCTCGGCTCCTGCTCGATGGCCTCAACGATCGTGATATTGAGCTGGTTGGGGACGAGCTTGGCTATCCTGTCCACGTCGCCGTAGGGCATGTCAAGGGCCCTGCCGACGTCCCTTATGCAGGCCTTTGCCCTCATCTGCCCGAAGGTGATTATCTGGGTGACGTTGTCCTTGCCGTACTTCCCGGTAACGTACCTTATAACCTCGTCCCGCTTCTCGAAGCAGAAGTCTATGTCGATATCGGGCAGGCTTATCCTGTCCGGGTTGAGGAACCTCTCGAAGAGTAGGTTATACTTGATGGGGTCGAGGTTGGTTATCCCGAGCGACCACGCCACAAGGCTGCCGGCCGCGCTCCCCCTGCCTGGGCCGACCGGGATATCCCTGCTCCTCGCGTACTCCATGAAGTCCGTGACTATGAGGAAGTAGCCGGGAAAACCCATCCCCTTTATGACCTTGAGCTCCTTGGCGAGCCTGTCGTGGTAGTGCCATTTAACGCCCTCCACGTCAATACCGGCAACGGACATCGCATTGAGCCTTCTTTCAAGCCCGGCCTTCGCCTTGGCCTCTATCAGGCTGTCGAGGGTCTCCCCCGGCGGGACCGGGAATTCCGGAAGGTGGTGCTCTCCGAGCTTCATCTCGAAGTTGCACCGCTCGGCTATCTCGATAGTGTTGGCTATGGCCTCGGGGACGTCCTTGAACGCCTCGCACATCTCCTCCGGGGACTTGACGTAGAGCTCGTCGGTGGCGAACTTCATCCTGCCCGGCGTGTTTACCGTGTTCCCGGTCTGTATGCAGAGCAGTATGTCGTGGACCCTGGAGTCCTCTTTCTTGAGGTAATGGCAGTCGTTGGTGGCGACCACCGGTATGTTGAGGGCGCGGCCTACCTCGATGAGCCCCCTGTTGACCTTCTCCTGCTCCTCAAGGCCGTTCTTCTGAAGCTCCAGAAAAAAGCGCCTGTCCGGGAATATATCCCTGTATTCGGCGGCGGCCTTCATGGCGGATTCCATCCGGCCGAGCCCTATGTTGTAGGCGACCTCGCCGTGCAGGCAGGCGCTCAGCGCGATAAGCCCCTCGTTCATCTCCCGCAGAAGCTCCTTGTCCATGCGGGGCCTGTAGTAAAAGCCCTCGAGGTAGGCCTTTGTAAGGAGCTTGCAGAGGTTCTGGTACCCCTTCTGGTTCTTTACCAGCAAAACGAGGTGGAAGGCCGACTCACCCCTTGACGAGGCCGTCCTGTCCGTCCTGCTCCCCGGGGCGACGTATACCTCGCAGCCGATGATGGGCTTTATGCCCTTGGCCATCGCCTTCTGGTAGAACTCCACGGCCCCGAAGAGGTTGCCGTGGTCGGTCATGGCGATAGCGGGCATCCTGTACTCCCGCGCAAGCGCGATGAGCGCCTCCGGCCTTATCGCGCCGTCAAGGAGACTGTACTGGGTATGGAGGTGTAGGTGAACGAAGTTCGCATGTTGCATAGATGGTGAAAGATTAACATAATCCGTAGGTTTTTGGTAGAGGAGTTTTAGTGCGCCTTTCGGGTATGGTTTGTTCTCTCTTGTAAGAGTATGAGGACATTATTTTTACGGGATTCAATAGTTGTGCGGCTGGAAAAGTTTAGGGGGAGGTGAAATAAAATGCTTATATTGCTCTGGTAACAAGCGAAACCTTTTACTTTAGTGATAAAAAATCTTGTTGACTGATTCAGTAAACCATCATATTATCAAGCCATGAAATTGAATGCCAAAAACAATCACGCCGGACCGCCACTATAAAATTTGGGTCAAATATTACAAGAAGAGAGAAAAAGAACAAATGTATCGCTTTCTGAGCCGGCAAAAAAGATATGTGTCTCAAAAGGCTATCTCTCTCGCGTGGAAAGTGGCAAAACAAAAATTGCATATGAAACTATAAAAAAATAGCTAAAATTCTAAATACGGATGCGGTACAATGCGGTACAATTAGGTATATTAACCGGCTATCTTCCACCCGATTTAAAAAATATTAGAATCAATTTTCGTATTGTTTCAAAATATGAATAAGAAGGCGTACCTGCTCCAAATAGGATCTACTGATTCGGTAAAATAATAAAAAGAGTGAAAAATTTGCTAATCCAGAAACTAATACTAAAAATCAAACATTTGTTAGAGGACTTGTATTATGTGAGAAATTTAAAAAAAAAACCTCATGAAAAATATTCTATAGATCAAGAAGAATTAAGAAAAAATTTAAGTTTGTATAATAAAAAGGCAGACGAATATTTTTCTAATATCAAAGAAAATCCTTATCATCTAAATAAACCATTTGAAAACCCCTTAGAAACTCCCGAATTTTTGTGGAGGTTTGCTCTTGTTTTATCAAACTTAAGAATAGGTGCTGGTCATACTGTTTTAGACTTCGGATGTGGTACTTGCTGGACATCGGAGCTTTTAAAGCGCATGGATTTGATGGTGTATTCTTTGGACGTATCGCAACATGCGTTGGATATAGGTAAAAGAGTTGTTGGATTTGATAAGAGGACTCAGAGTAGAGGTAAAATCGATTTTATCATGTTTGACGGTAAGACAATACCGTTACCTGAAAACCATGTTGATAGGATTTTGTGCTTCGATAGTTTTCATCACGTTCCAAATTGCGAGGCTGTTCTAAAAGAATTCTTCAGGATTTTAAGACCAGGTGGAATTGTGGGGTTTAGTGAACCGGGTTGGGGACATTCCAAAAGTCCTCAGTCGATAAAGGAGATGGAGACTTACGAGGTGGTTGAAAATGATATTCTCATTGATGATATCTGGAAAATCGCAGTCAAATCAGGTTTTAACAAAGGATGGGTTAAGCCTTGCCTACCAATAGGTTTCTCTATACCTATTAATGAGTTTCGATCTGCTAAATTCGGGAACTATAGCAAAAGCTTAAATAGAATTGTCGGAAACCAATTCGAAAATATGTCAATTTTTTTTCTGCAGAAAGGAGATGACATCTGGGATAGCAGATATCCATCGAGACTTACCGCTGAGATAAGAATACCCGATAATCAAATAGAGGTAAATGAATTTTCTGAAATTAAGATTCCAATTACTATCAAAAACACTGGAGATACTCGATGGCTATCAAAGACTTTCAACAGTAAGGGCGAGGTCAGGTTGGGAGTGCATCTTTATGACAAAGATTTTAAGTTGTTAAATTTAGATTTTGACAGATTAATGCTGCCTATGGACGTCGACTCAGGCGAAATGACAGATATTCCATACCAGCGCCATATTCAATTAAGTAAAGGAGAGTACATTTTATGTTTCGATATGGTTTCAGAATGCATTAAATGGTTTAATGATGATGCCTCACTTTTAACTACTATTAAATTAAAAATAAAATGAAGAGGCTATTCAGCCAACTGATGTCCACCGTTGCTATACTTGGCAAGACATGAGATCGATACCGAAACATTGTGCCTTGTGGAGATATTCGCTCCATATCCACCATATAGCTACAAAAAATTTGCGAAGCAAGTTTCGGGAGCTTAACCCGTAGCGATTATTATCAGAAGAATAGGAGGGAGATAAATGAACCTCCCCGCAGCAAGCTGCTGGGTATCCTAAGAACATCTGTTCTAAATAGTCGTAGCAAGCAACTGGGTATCGACCCTAAGAGAGAATGAAAAAGATTAAAATTGTAATATTCTTCTTCTTGATATGTCAATTTTTTGACAGTAATAATTTATATGCTGGACCGACTATGCTTGATTTATGGTCAGGTCAGAGCCATTTTGTTTTAAATCAGAATCCTGCTCCTGTTCCAAGTGTAGGTCACAGGGAAGCTTTCGTAGTATACAGATTCGATATTAGTACCTCAACCATTTATCTTTATCACCGCTGTTTTAATAATGGGTTGCCTGAAATATGTTTGTCTGTTTCAAATGATAATGGGCAGAGTTTCCCCATCCAATATGGAGTGATAATTAGTACGGAATATGGGTACTTTAGTGTAGCACCTTCAGTTATTAATAATAATGGATTATGGATTATGGTTTATGAGGAAGGAGGGAGCACAAAAGGTACATATTGGGCAACATCTACAAATGGAATTAATTGGACTAAACAAGGTTCCTTGTTTTCTGAAAATGTTTACCGCGCAACACCTGGTATTTATAAATCCCAAGGGAATATATATGTATTCTCTGCGGAACATATTGATGCGGATTCGTTAGGTATTATTTTTCATAGCGGTCCAAATATGACTAATTTGGTGCAATGGGGTGGTGGATATGTTTTGACAGGAACTGAGGATTGGGAACATGGAAGTGTCAGTATGCCGAGAATTTTTTATGATAATCAATTTCATTGGATGTCTTATGAAGGGGGAACGCAAAATTTAAATTGTGGGTACGGTAGCTCAGAGCAAAATATGTATGGTTGGGGTATAGCAAGGAGCACCAATCTAACTAGTTGGGAAAAATATGTAGGGAATCCCATAATGCAAGGTCTTGATATTGAATCCTGTGGATATGATATGCCTCAACCCTTCAGGCATACAGGAACAGGTGAAATCTTCGTTTATTATACAAGTGATAATACAGGCCTTGTCCTAAGGGATAAGCTCTCTTTTGGAAGTGCCTGTAGTTATTGGCAAACATATCCTAACTGGAAAGAGAAAAATCATATTTGTATGCCGTCCTGCGGCGGGATAGGTGGTACTGCTTGTTATCAGACAAAAGATTGTCAGAGTGGTACTAAGGTTGGAATAAGTTGGGATTGCGTTTCCTGCTGCCGTTAACTATCATAGTCGAAAAAAGCGTTTACAGTTGACGATGGGGCTTGATCTCCCCCCGGAATTTCGAACACACCGTTAAGCTACTTTTGCCTGCTCGAAGGCAAAAGGCGAGCGATATCCCAATGCCGAGTGCGGCCTGAGGCGGTTGTATAAGCACATGCCCAAGCCACGGGCCCCGCCCTCGCTATGCATGTTCAAAAAAGGCGCCCCTACTCCACCCTCTTGACGTATATTTCCTTTATTATCTCCGGGTCGAGGGCCAGCGTCGTCTCGCCTATCTGTATTACGAAGGCCGGCCTCTTCTGGTTGACCTTCACTATGCTCCCCGGCACTATGCCGAGGGTGCCGAGCCTGTCAAGGCGCATGTGGGATTTCGAGGATATGAAGATTATCCTGCCCCTGTCCCCGGCGTCAAGGACGCTCAACTGCTGGACTATGGGCTTGAGTTCATCCGTTACCTTGACGCAGCACTTGCCCCTCGGTATCGCCAACCCGTGCGGGCAGGTCGGTGGGTGGCCGAGGAGCGTGCAGATGGAGTCCGTGACCTCAGGGGAGAGCGTATGCTCGAAGCTGCAGGCGTTCTTCTCTATCTCCTCCTCGCCGATGGAGAGCACCTCGCTTAAAAGCCTCTCGGCCAGCCTGTGCCTCCTTACGGCGGCCTCGGCGAGGCTCTCGCCCCTCTGGGTCAGGTGGATGGAGTCGCCCTCGACCCTCACGAGGCCGTTCCTCTCCATCCCCTCCAGGGTCCTGGCGTCGGCATGGGCCTCGGCGACCTCCTCGATGGCGAAGATCTGTCTTATGGAGTCGCTGCCCTTCTCCCTCTGAGTCCATATGAACTCGAGCACTTCCTCTACGGCCTTGTCGTGTTCAGCCATCATGCCTCCTGTCCATCAATAGGTTAAAGCGAGACCCGCAATGCCCTCAATATAAAGTTGAGCATCCCGCCGATAAGCACCGCGAACGGGAAGATGAATACCGTCATCCATACGGCGGCCTTTACTCCCATCTCCTTTATTATCATGAAGAGGTTCGCTATGCACGGTATGAAGAGCGTTATGGTGACGAGGCTCACCACCACCTGGATTGGGTCGAGCAGGCCGCTCTTCTGCATGGCCAGGAGCCCGGCGGCCCCGTAATCCCTCCGGAGGAAACCCACTATGAAGGCCTGCGTGGCCTCGACAGGCAGGTCCAGGAAGCCGACTATGACCGGGGATGCGGCCCTCTCGAGGAACTTGAGCGCCATCGTCTTATCGAGCACGAAGAGCGTCACGGTGCCGAGTATGAAGAGCGGAACGGCCTCCTTGAGGTACCACTGCACCCTCACGACCGTCTTGAGCGCTATGTTCGACAGCTGAGGCATCCTTATGGGAGGCACCTCGAGGATAAAGTCCGAGGCCTCGCCCGGTAGGACCTTTGATGCAAGGTACCCCACAAGGAACATCGTGAGCACGACCGTCCCTGCCCACCAGAGCGTAGCCGGGAAGGATACGGCCCCGAGCATGCCGAGTATGACCCCGAGCTGGGCCGAGCAAGGGACCCCGAGGGCCAGGAGCAGCGTCACTATGACCCTCTCCTTCCTCGTCTCCAGTATCCTTGTGGTCATCGTGGCCATGGTGTCGCACCCCAGGCCCAGGACCATCGGGAGCACGGCCTTGCCGTTCAAGCCCATGAGCTTGAAAACCCTGTCCACCATCACCGCGAGCCTCGGCAGGTACCCGGAGTCCTCGAGGAAGCTGAAGAATATGAAAAAGAACCCGACTATCGGCAGCACTATGGCGATGGCGTACGTGAGCGCCATGGTAACCAGCCCGTACCGCCCGACGATAAAGTCGTGTATAAGGCCCGATGGCAGCGCGTACTCCACGACCCTTGCGGCCCAGGGGTTGAGGAACCTTCCGAATACGGTACTCTGGAGGAAGTCCACGCTGACGCCGGCGCCGAGGACCCCGACGAACTCGTACATTATGTAGAGCACGGCGAGGAGTATCGGCACCCCCCAGACCGGGTGCATCGAGAACCTCCCGATAAAAGAGGATATCCGCCCCGTTGACCTCTCCTCGCGGGTTACGGCCTTGGCCACTATATTGTCCACGTACTTGAGCCGTGTCCTGTTTATAAGGAACCCTATCGGCTCGTTGTACTTAGCCTGCAGACCTATGCGTATTTTCTCTATCTCGATAGCCGCCTGAGGGGAGAGCTTCCCGGAAACCCACTTCTTGAGGGTGGTATCCCCGGAAAGAAGCATTATGGCGAGGGACCTCGCGGATATCGGCGCCCCCTGGAACCTCGCGGCAACCGCCGCGATGGCGTCCTCTATGGCATCCGGGTACCTTATATTAAAGTCCGAGACCCTGGCTCCGTCTATCGACCCCTCGAGCTTATCGAGGTTCCACCTCTGCGTGGCAATGGTCGGTATGCATTCGAGCGAGAACGTCCTCTTGAGCCCCTCGACGTCTATGGTTATGCCCTTCTGTCCGGCCTCGTCGTACATGTTGAGGGCGAGCACGAGCGGCAGCCCCATCTCGATGAGCTGCAGGGTTATGAGGAGGCTCCTGCGCAGGTTCTTGGCGTCCATCACCTGCACTACCGACCCCGCCTCACCGTCAAGGAGTATGTCCCTGGTGACCCTCTCGTCTTCCGACATCGGGACGAGGCTGTTGACACCTGGGCTGTCTATGACCCCGGTCTTCCCCGCGCCAAAGCGCATGGTCCCCCTTGATACCTCGACGGTGGTGCCTGGGTAGTTGGAGACGGTTGCGTACCTGCCGGTGAACGCGCCGAAGACCACGCTCTTGCCGACGTTTGGGTTGCCGACGAGCACCAGCCATTTAGAGCATCCTGAGGCGGCTTTCGATGACGTATGAGAGTGGTCCATCACGTTATGATATTAACTTTCATTTTCAATTGCAAGAGAAAAATTACAGCCGCGTCGAAAAAGGCTTCATCTCATGTTTTTAAGGAAGGTTTTCAGGTGCAATCCGAGCAGTAGCCGTAGAGCTCGAGCTTGTGGCTGACCACCGTAAAACCGAGCTTTTTGGCGGTCTCGGCCTGGAGCTGTTCTATCTTCTGGTTCTGGAACTCGGCTATCCTCGAGCACCTTATGCAGATCATGTGGTCGTGGTGGCCGTCCTGGGGGAGGTTTTCGTACCTTGTCTGTCCGTCGCCGAACTGCCTCGCTATTGCCAAGCCGCACTCGGTTAAGAGCCGCATGGTCCTGTATACCGTGGCGTAGCCTATGCCGGGGTTCTTTTTCTTTACCTTGTTCAGGAGCTCGTCGAGGCTTATGTGCGTGTTGGTCTTGAAGAAGGTGTCCGCTATGAAGTCTCTCTGGGCCGTTGATTTGAGGGATTTAGCTTCAAGATAAGACTTCAAAATCTCCATCTTGTTTGGGGCGTTCATAGTTCCACACCTGTGAAAACCTGATACTCGGCAATCGGAATACCGGCCGGAGGATTTAAGCTCCCCCGGGACCTAAGCCTCGGGGAATCTTCGACATATAAGGAAGTATCCGCTTCTATTCGCTCGCTCGACTCCTAAGCCAAAGCCGCGGGGCTCGCGCTCGCCATGCATGTTCATTGGAGCGGGAGACGGGTCTCGAACCCGCGACCTCAACCTTGGCAAGGTTGCGCTCTACCAACTGAGCTACTCCCGCGTTTTAGAAAAAAATGGCTAAGGGAAATACGGATATCCTGCGATATGGATGGGAGGCTCAATAATAATGAAAAACGATTTTACCAGAATCCGTGACGCTGTCAAGAAATTATTCTGTTTAGCAGGGTCTTCCACCGGTTATATGTTTGACTCATGTCGTTTCAATCTGGTAAGATTGAGATAATATCCTGAAAACCCGCTGGTTTTCAGGCCCAGGGAACCCCAGAACCCCATGTTTTTCAAACCGATGGATGGCCCGTTTGTTAGCGTTCTTAAGCCCCTGGGTGGTCTTAAGCCCTTGGATGTTTTACTCTGACATTACGGAGAGTTACAGTTGGAATTTAAGGAAGCATATAAAGAGATAGCCGCGCTCACGTCAAACCTCTCGATGGTCATAAAGGGCAAGCCCGACGTAATCAGCCTCGCGGTAACGGCCCTGCTGGCCAGAGGGCATCTCCTGATAGAGGACGTGCCGGGGGTAGGCAAGACCACCCTCGCCCACGGCCTGGCAAAGAGCATAAACTGCGGTTTCCAGAGGATACAGTTCACCAGCGACCTCCTGCCTTCCGACGTCATCGGGGTCACGGTATACAACCAGGCCGAGCACTCGTTCGATTTCAGGCCCGGCCCTCTCTTCGCCAACATCGTCCTCGCCGACGAGATAAACAGGGCCACCCCGAGGACTCAGAGCGCGCTCCTGGAGGCGATGAACGACAGGCAGGTATCGGTTGACAGGGTAACCTACCCGCTGCCCAGGCCGTTCATGCTCCTTGCCACCCAGAACCCGATAGAGTACGCCGGGACCTTCCCCCTGCCCGAATCCCAGCTCGACAGGTTCACCATATGCCTGAAGGTCGGCTACCCGGACTCGGTCTACGAAAGGGAGATAATACGCTCAAGGCCCGTGGACGCGGTTGAAGACCTCAAGCCCGTGGTATCGGTTGAGGACGTCGAGAGGATGCAGGGGCTTGCCGGGACGGTAGAGGTGGAGGAAGACCTCGTAAGCTACATACTATCGATAGCCGCGGCCACGAGGTCTCACAGGGGACTACGCCTCGGCGCAAGCCCGCGCGCCACAAAGGCCCTCTATACAGCGGCGCAGGCGTTCGCCCTGGCCTCAGGCAGGGACTACTGCATTCCGGACGACATAAAGTCCCTCGCCGTCCCGGTGCTGGCGCACAGGCTTATACCCTCTGAGCGCGCCGCCGATGAAGGGGTGGAGGGCGTGCGTCCCTTGATGGAAGAGATACTCTCCGGGGTCGATGTGCCCGTTTAATACAGTCCATTATGAGACCGTTGAAGCTCCCCGCAGCAAGCTGCGGGGAATCTTCGACATATAAGGGAGTATATATTTCTATTCGCTCGCTTGACCCCGCAGCAAGCTGCGGGGTCAAGAGCTCGCTATGCATGTTCATAAAACCCGTGATATCGGCCCCCCTGCCCTGGCTCACGTTCGTCGCCGCCAGGGCGTTCGGGAAAAAGACGCTCTCGCCAAAGGCCGCTCCAGCGGCCGGCCCGGCCTGGTTCCCGAGGTCGCTTCGCTTCACGCGCGAAGGCAAGTGGTTCACCGCGTTCCTTTTCTTCACCGGCATAGCCGCCATAAATACCGGCAACAACCTGCTCTATCTCATCGTCGCCGCCCTCCTCTCGATAATCATCATATCCGGGATCATATCCGAGTCGACGCTCCGGTCCATAAGCGTCGGCAGAAAACTGCCCTCGCGGGTATTCAAGGACGCCGCGACACCCGTGACCATACGCGTCTCGAACGGGAAGCGGTACTTCCCTTCCTTTTCGTTCAACGTGAGGGAGGCCGATTGCGCCGGGCTTGCCGCGGAGCCTTTGTACGTCCTAAAGCTCCCGGCGGCCGAAGGGGCCGACAGGGGCGCAAGGTACGTCTTCAAGAGGCGCGGCAGGTTCACGCTCCTCGGGATGAAGGTGTCGACCAGGTTCCCTTTCGGGCTCTTTCTCAAGGGCAAAAGAGAGCTTGTACGGGATACCGTGATAGTCTACCCCTCCATAGACCCCTCCAATATCGACGGCCTTATCGACCATCGCTCTTTCAGGGACGAGGGGTCGAGCCGGCCTGAAAAGGGGAGCGGCGCGCAGATACACGGCCTCAGGGACTACTCTTTCGAGGACGACTCCCGCCGCATACACTGGAAGTCGGCGGCCAGGCAGTCGCGCCTCCTTCTAAAGGAGTTCGAGAGGGAGGAGGGCAAAAGGATATACATCGTTTTCGACAACTACTCCACCCCGGACGGGGCGCGCTTCGAGGCGCTTGTGGACGCGGCCGCATCGCTCTCGGACCACTACATGAAGAAGGGTTTCGCCGTAGGGCTCAAGACCCTTGGGCAGTCCATCCCCCCGTCTTCGGGGGCCGATCACCTCTTCAGGATACTCCATACCCTCGCCCTCATAGAGCCGGCCGGCCCCGGAGGTCCGGCCGGGGTGCGCGCCGATCCGTTTTGACGGACATAGGCATACGGAAGGCCGCGGCTTCGTGGAAATAAGTGAAACCTCCAGATGCTTAAGGCGCAGGAGGTTTCAGAGCGTTAAGAAAATCAGGGGTGCCATGAAAACTTCTACCGATGTGGTCATTCCGAGCCCTTCGCTATGTCATTCTGAGCGTAGCGAAGAATCTCGCTCTTTCACTCAGGACAGGCACCGCATAGAATCCCATCTCCCGGAAAATCAACAGGCTATGAGATTCTTCGTCGCTTTGCTCCTCGGAATGACAAAAAAATGGATTTTTCAGAGCTTCCTTAAAGCAGAGAAAATCCAAAGAAGATGATGTACTTTTATACATACGCGCTGATAGTGACCTACTTCATGGCCTCTCTCGGCCTCTTTTCAGCCTCCCTGGTCGAAACCATAGGAACGCCCTTCATCGCCTCGGTCGGGACCGCGATTTTCATAAGCCTCATATTCAATATCAAGAGGAAAAAGCCGCTGCCGTCATATCTCTGGACCATAGCGGCCGTCGTGGTCTTCCTGCTCTTCGCGCTCGACTACCTGAGCGCCTCATCGAGCATCATAACGTCGGCCTCGCGGTTCCTCGCGATACTCCTTGCGCTCAAGCTCTTCGACGTGAACAGGGAGAGGGACTATATCGTCGTCTACTCCATCGTCTTCTTCCAGATACTCGCCTGCGCAGCCTCCACCGTAAGCCCGCTATTCTTCCTCATACTCTTTCTCTTCACCGCCGGGAGCATATGGGCGATGATAATATACAACCTGAGAAAAGACCTGCAGGAGGGCCTCCGGGTAAATCCAGCCGGGCCGCCTGTTGTCTTCGGGATGCCGTTTTTCGTAACTGTCATGGCCACTTCCGCCGTCTCACTTATAATAACTCTCATACTCTTTTTGATACTGCCGCGCACTGGCGTGGGCCTCTTTGACTTCAAGACCCTCAACTCCGTAAAGCTTACCGGCTTCTCCGAGAGGGTGGCCCCGGGCGTCTTAGGGCCGTTGAAAAAGGACCCCACGGTGGTGATGCGCGTCCAGACCAGGGGAGTAAAGGACGCCTCGCGCCTGAGGCACCTCAGGGGAGTTTCCCTCGACCGCTTCGACGGCGCGGCCTGGACGAGATCCATAAAAGATAGCGCGGTGGTGAGAAAAGGTCCGGGCGGCTCCTTTGCCGTCGGCACTCCCGCACCCGCCATGATGGAGCTGGAGATAATGGTCGAGCCCACGGATTCCGACGTGATATTCGCCCCGCCGAACCCGGTGAGGCTCGAAGGGAAGTTCTCGAATATCCGGCTCGACCCCTCCGGCGGCATGAGGCTTCCGGCCGCCCCGTTTTACAGGGTGGACTACAGGGTATGGTCTTCGGCCTCCACGGCCCCGGACAACGGGCGGGTGCGCGGGGAGTACCTCGACACCTCGTTCATGGGCATCGGGCCCTTTGCCCGGAGGATAACGGCCCTGCTCAAGGTGATTCTCAAGGATAAAGAGACTGACATGGAGAAGACGCGGGCCATAGAGGCGTACCTCAAGACGCGCTACTCCTACAGCCTGGACCCGAGGAAGGGCGACGG
>JACRNN010000208.1 GCA_016234955.1 Deltaproteobacteria bacterium
GGCGGCCCAGTATTACGACCAGGAGGTGGACAGCTCCATAAGGAACCTGACCACGGCCCTTGAGCCGATACTGCTCTCCTTCCTCTTCGGCATGGTGCTCTTCCTCGCGCTGGCGATATTCCTGCCGATGTGGGACATGGTCAAACTGGTAAGGGGGTGACGTTGTCTCCATCCGTCCGGAACATGCATAGCGAGCGCCCATCCCTCAGCTTGGCTAACGGGAGGCAAGCGAGCGAATCGGATATGGATACTCCCTTACATGTCGAAGCTTCCCGCGGAAAAGCCTCGGGGAGCCTCAATGGGCAGGCGTTGCCGGTGAATGAACGCGGGAGGACGCTCTTCGAGGCCCTGCTGACGCTCATCCTCGTCTCGGTCTTCCTGCTCATAGCCGTTGACAGGTACGCCTCATCCGTGCGCAGGGTAAAGGAAGTCGCCTTGACGGTCGAACTTAACACCATGAGGAGCGCGATAAATTACTTCGCGATTATCAACGGAAGGCTCCCGGAATCCCTGAAGGAGCTTATCGTTAAGGATATCCTGATTACAAAAAAGGACATCACGGGCAGGGACTATACCGTCATGATAATCGGCAAGTACGTGGAATCGATGTCCACGGACGCGCAGGGGTACCCCGCCGACCCGTTCGGCAACCGATATCAATACGACCCGAAGACAGGGATGGTGAGGTCAGGCGCCGAAGGTTACGAGAAGTGGTAGTCGTTTTTCATGGTTTTTAACAGGGCGTGCGGCCTGACGGCCGTCAAAGCCTCTTTTTGCTAAAGACTGTTCTTGGAGCAGCCGAAGAGGTTAGGAGATGTTTTTGTTTAAGGAATCTCTGATTAATTCTTTTTTTTGATGTTATTGCGAGGAGCGCACGCGACAAAGCAATCTCCAAGTTATTGATTTATCAAAAGATGAGATTGCTTCGCGGAGCCTGTCCTGAGCGGAAGAACAAGATTCTTCGTTTCACTCAGAATGACATAGCGAAGGGCTCGCAATGACGAACCAAGGAATAATCAGAGATTCCTTAAAGCAGAAAAATATTGATTTAGTATCTCATTGTGGTAATAATAGCTATAGAAAGGAGATTGAATTATGAGGAATAGCAAAGGATTCACCATGATCGAGCTTATCATGGTCATCGTGATACTCTCAATCCTTGCGGCAGTAGCCATACCGAGGTTCATAGACTTCCGGAGCGACGCCCGTACCGCGACCGCCAGGGGCATAGCTGGTTCCATATCGAGCGCCGCGAACATACTCCATGCCCAGTATGTGTTGAGGAACGTCACCTATATGGTCGGCACCACCGAAGGCGTCAACAGCACTACCGCCGTATTATATAACGCCAACATATCCGGCGGCTCGGGGTCCACCGTGAGCGTTGCGGCGTCGGCCGGGGGCCTGACGGTAGGCGGGGGCGGGGCGGTACTGACCATCACCGTCGGCGGGGTCGGCACCTATACGATGAACCTTACGATAGGCTCTTCGGTGGAGGGTCCGAGGTCGCAGATCAACTTCTGAGGGAACGGCTTTTCAACAAGCATTGCGAGCGTAGGGCGGGTCACACCCGCCGAATGGTTGTCTGACATCCGGCGGGTTACGGCTTACGCCTAACCCGCCCTTGGACTCCGCGCACAGCCGACGCCGCGCCAGGAGCGGTAACGGGTGTTAATTTCATTACACTCTCACGGCCCGTATTCAAAACCTGAATATTGAAAAAGCACTCTACCACCCTCCTGATATTCCTCGGTCTACTGGTCTTGTCCGCGGGCTGCTTCTACTCCGTCCTGGACGGGAAGGCGCTCCTGGTGGAGAGGGACCTCGCCGTCTTTTTCATCCCTCCGAGATTGCTCTGGACCAATATCCTCAAGGGTGGAGAGTTCCCGTAATGGGACCCGTATTCGCTCTCCGGACACCCGCTCTTCGCCACGCTTCAGCCGGGGGTGCTCTACCCGCTGAACGTACTGCTCCTGATACTGCCGTTCGACCTCGCATTCAACTGGACGGTGATAATCCACTTCCCGCTCGCCGGGATATTCACCTTCATCCTTTTAAGGGAGCTCGGGGCGTCCGTCGCGGGCTCGGTACTGGCCGCCGTTACATTCATGCTGAGCGGATATCTCTTTTCGGCCCACAATGTCATAAGCACTCTATTTACGGTCACATGGGCCCCGTTCGCCATATTCCTTTTCCTCAGGACCCTCAAGTCCGGAAGCGCCGTCTACTCGTGCCTCTCGGGGTTGACGCTTGCGATGATGTTCCTGGGCGGGGGGATAGAGGCGTTCTTCGCAACTCTCTGCCTCCTCATCTTCCTTACGTTCTTCCCGTCTGTTTTCGACTTCGGCAACGGCGCGACCGTATACGCGGGGCTTAAAAAGAGGCTCCTCCTCTGGGCCGTCATGACGGCCGTATTCCTGCTCCTTGGCGCCGTACAGCTTTTGCCCTTCCTGGAGCTTGCCCGGCAATCGACGAGGGCCGGCGGGTTGAGCTTTTTCGAGGCCACCACATGGTCGTTCAACGTGAAGGACTTCGTGCAGTTCTTCATCCCGGACCCGTACGGGTACGGCTTCACGAACGACAGGTACTGGGCCAATCAGAGCTGGCTCAAGACCGTCTACACCGGCTCGATCCCGTTCATGCTGGGCGTATTTTTTTTCAGAAAGAACGGGAAAAAGGCCCTGCCTTTCGCGCTCCTGACCCTTGTATTCCTATCCCTGGCCATGGGCAGGAACAACCTTCTCTATCATGCCCTCTACGCGTGGGCGCCTTTTTTCGGCAAGATAAGGTACCCGGTAAAGTTCCTCTTCATGGTCTTCCTCTTCATCTCCATCTCGGCCGGCATGGGGTTCGACGCGCTCAAAAAGGGGCTCGACGCAGGAGAGCCCTCCGCCAAACGGATTATAACCGTGCTCCTCGCGCTCGCTACAATAGCGGCCGCGGCCTTCGGCCTCCTCAACTTCTTCGATGCCGAGGTGAAAAGATTCTTGATAGGCAGGGGGATTGATTATCCGCAGTACAACCACGTCCGCATAAACGTATTCAACGCCAAGCGGGCGCTCGTCTTCTTCATGGTATTCCCGGCCCTCCTCTATCTTTCATACAATTCAAAAAAGGTGAGGGCCTGCTTCCCGCTCGCGGCCGCGGCTATCCTTACAATAGACCTCTTCTTCGCGCACGCGGGGTATTACGCCTCCATGAGCTCGAAGGAGTATCACGGGAATGGCCTTGTGATGGACTTTCTTGAAAAGGACAGGGGCCTCTACCGCGTATTCACCACCCCGAAGACCAAGAACGAATCCATAACCCTGCCGGAGGGCGGCGGCGCGGCGCCTTTTGACGAGAAGTGGCTCAAGGGGCTAAACCTTGACAAGGAACGGCTCGCCGGTTATAACCTCGAACACCGCATCTTCAATATAGACGGCGTGGAGGTTATGAAAAGAGGCGATTACTCAAATGTGTTGACGCTCATGAATTCCCGGAAGGGGCCGGACTCGACGAACATCCCCGCCATGCTCAACGTCAAATACGTGGTGTCGCTCCCCAAGATAGAGTCCGGCGATTTCGAGCTCAAAAAGGTCATCGGGTGCGCCGCGGACGTCCTGGACTGCACCGAGGACCTCAAGACGATGAAGGTCTACGAGTACAGGAATTTTCTTCCGAGGTTCTTCGTGACCGACGGATGGTCGGTCGTAAAAAAGCCCGATGAGCTTGTAGCGACGCTGCTGGACAAGAAGTTCTCCCCCGGCAGGCTCGCCATCCTTGAAGAGGAGCCGTGGAAGGTCGTCTCCAGGGGGGCGCCGGAAAGCACGCAGGAGCGCAAGAGCGAGGTCGATGTCCTGCGGTACAGGAACAACTCCATAGAGCTTGGCGTCAAGGCCGCCCATCAGGGCATACTCGTGGCGAGTGAGAGCTATTATCCCGGATGGAGGGTCTACGTGGACGGCCGGGAGCAAAAGCTGCTGAAGGCGGATTATGTGTTGCGGGCCGTGGCCCTTGAGGCCGGGGCCCACACCGTCAAGTTCGTATACGACCCGCTGAGCTTCAAGGTCGGCGCCTTTGTCAGCGCGGCTACGCTGCTCACCCTATTAATCTCTGGGATATACCATGCAAGGACTCGCAGGGGACAGGAAGGCCGCGCTTAGCCTCTTTCTTATAAGCTTCCTATCGCTTTTCGGGGAGCTTGTATTCATACGCTACGTGCCTTCCAACATCTACCTCCTATCTTACTACAAGAACGCCGTGCTCATAGCCGTGTTCCTGGGCCTCGGCGCGGGCTTCCTCGCGTCCAACGGCAGAAGAAGCTATATCGAATACATACCGCTCGCCTCGCTCCTCATCATCTGCGCCGTCATATATTTCAACGAATATCTCAGGATAGACCTCGACTACGCGTCCAAGGACGAATCGATCTGGCCGGAGTTCTGGGCCAACACCAGGGCGCGGAAGGTCCCGCTCTTCGGCGTGCTCGCGGTATCTTACCTCGTTATCGCGCTCTACTTCGTCCCCATCGGCCAGGAGGTCATGCGGATGATGCGTCCGTTCAGGCCGCTCAAGGCGTACTCGATAAACATAGCGGGCTCTCTCGCGGGCATCGTTCTGTTTTCGGCCGCCGGGTGGCTCTGGACAACGCCGCTGGTCTGGTTCGCCGTATTCCTCATCCCGGTACTCTGGTGGTCTTACGCCAGCTCATCAAGGAACGTATTCATAATCAACATATTCGCCACCGCGATCTCTCTTTTCATGCTCTTTTCAGCGGCGGTGGGCCCGGAGGTCTGGTCGCCTTACAGCAGGATACGCATATATCCGTTCTCCGAATCGCCCGAGTACGGCTTCATCTCGACCACCAACGGGAACCCGCAGGTCGGGTGCATGAACCTGGATATCGCCTACGGCGGCCCGGCGGGGGCCCTCAACCTCGAATCGAAGAGGATATACGAGATACCATATGGCTTCCTGAAGCCCTCAAGGGTGCTGATAGCAGGCGCCGGCGCCGGCAACGAGACGGCCATGGCGCTCAGGCACGGCGCGTACGCGGTGGACGCCGTAGAGATAGACCCTGCGTTCATAGCCATAGGCAGGGCCATGAACCCCCACAGGCCGTTCACGGACCCCCGCGTCAGGGTCCACGCCGACGACGCGAGGGCGTTTTTTCACAGGACGGAAGAAAAGTACGACCTCATCGTCATCGGGTTTCTCGACTCACAGTACCACTTGACGCACATGAGCAACATCAGGACGGAGAACTTCGTCTATACGGTGGAGAGTCTTGAGCGCACGAGGGAGCTCCTTACTTCAAACGGCGTGCTTCAGTTGAACTACAACGCGCCCAAGCCGCAGATGCGCGCCAAGCTCCACGCGATGCTCAAGGGGGCATACGGGGACGACCTTTTAGTGCTGGCCCCCCAGAGGCCGGTATCCGGGAACATCTCCTTCATGGCGGGCCCAGGGGTGAGGGGGATGGTAAAAGCGCCGGAGGGTATGGCGCTGATCGGATTCAAGGGAGATAAGAGCCTCTCTAACGCCACGGACGACTGGCCCTTCCTCTACCTCGACCACAGGAAGATACCGTCCGAATACTGGCCCATGCTCCTCTTCATACCGGTTGTATCCGTCGTCTTTGTACGGGGGGCGGTGGGGAGGTTGCATAGGTTCAGCCCAAAGTACTTTCTCCTCGGCCTCGGCTTCATGCTCCTTGAGACAAAGTCCATAACGTCCTTCGCGCTCCTTTTCGGCTCGACCGTGACGGTCGTTTCCGTGGTGCTCTCTTCCATCTTCATAGCCATGCTCATGGCCAACCTCATCATCCACAGGCTCGGGCTCAAGGGTATTGCCGTCCATTACCTGTTGATACTCCTGACGCTCCTCCTCCTCTACTTTCTCCCCCTGAGCCTTTTCATCGGGCTGCCGTGGTGGACAAAGCTCCTTATCTCCATCGTCCTCGTATCGCTGCCCCTTTTCTTCGCCTCCATCGTCTTCGGGGTATCGTTCTCAAGGAGCGCCTCCATGGACGTGGACATGGGCTCGAACATACTCGGCGCCGTGCTCGGGGGGATGAGCGAATACGCGTCCATGGCCCTCGGGTTCAAGAGCCTCTATATCCTGAGCTTCGCCGCGTATCTGCTCGCGTTCCTGATAGACCTCAAAGACGGCGACCTATGAAAAAAATCCTTGCGAACGGATACAGGGACCGCGCCGTCGTCGCCATCCTGCTCGCCGTATTCTTTTTAGAGGCCTCGGCGATAGCGTGGAAAAAATCCAACACCTGGGACGAGCCGGCCCATATACTCGCGGGGTACGCGCACCTGAAGGAGGGGATGGATTACCTCTCCCCGCTCAACCACCCGGCTTTCGGCAGGGCCGTACAGGCGATTATTCCGGCGGTATTCCTCCACCTCGACTTCGACCCATCCGTAAGGCCCGAGGAGGCTGAGGGGTCGGACTTCTACCCCTACGCCCTCAAGTTCCTCTACGAGAACAGGGTGGGCGCGGAGCGGCTCCTCTTCCTCTGCAGGCTCTCAAATATCGTCCTCGCAGGCCTGCTCGGCCTCACTGTCTTTTTCTGGTCGAAGGAGCTCTGGGGCGCAACCGGCGGGGTCCTCTCGCTCTTCCTATACTGCCTGAGCCCGAACATACTCGCCCACTCAAGCCTCGCCACGACGGACATGCCGATAACGGCGTTCTTCTTCATCTCGATATACTGCCTCTACTCCATCGTTGAGCGCGGGTTTACGTACCGGAGGGGCCTCGGCGCGGCTGTTGCGCTCTCCTTCGCGCTAACTTCAAAGCACACGGCAATACTCCTTATCCCGTTGTTCATCGCCGGTTTTCTAATCCGAGCGCACAGCGACCGGAGCAAAAAGACCGCCGCCGGCCTTCTATCGGTCTTTTTAGCAACGTACCTGATAATCTGGGCGGTATACGGCTTCAGGTACCACTCAGGCGGCGCGCACTACGAGCCGCTTTACTGGGCCAGGTTCTCCGGGTCGTCATTCGCGCCGCTCTTCGGCCTCCTCCGGCGGATACGGTTCCTGCCTGAGGCGTACCTCTACGGAATCGCGGGCGTTCTCTCAGGGGCGGGAGCGGGCAAGCCGGCCTTTTTGATGGGCGCATATTCGACCACCGGCTGGCGGAGCTACTTTATCACCGCCTTCCTGATAAAGACCCCGATCCCGACGATAATACTCCTTGCGGCCTCGGTACTCTATCTTTTGAAGGATAGGGCGCGCTTGCCGAAGGCGCTCTACCTCGTCGTCCCCGCCGTCATTATCTTCGCGGCCATGTCCATGCAGAAGGTCAACATCGGCCTGCGTCACGTGCTCCCCGCGTATCCCTTCATCTTCGTACTCATAGGTTATGCGCCCGCCATAACCACCCGTAGCGTTAGGGCGGCGCGCTATGTCCTCTTCGCCTGTATCGCCTGGTACCTCTACGCCAACGTCGCCATATTCCCGCACCAGCTCGCCTACTTCAACGAGTTCACGGGCGGCCCCCGAAACGGCTACAAATACCTCGTGGACTCGAACCTCGACTGGGGCCAGGACTTGAATGGCCTGAAAAAGTACATGGATGAGAACAAGATCGAGCGGATCAACCTCGCCTACTTCGGCATGTCGGACCCGCGGTACTTCGGCATAGAGTACGACTACCTGCCGAGCTTCGTCATCATGAACCCCCGTAACGTGAGGGCCGAGGTCCCGCTCAAGGGCTGGTTCGCGATAAGCGCCACCATGCTCCAGGGCGTCTATCTGCGGGACAGGGACTTCTACAGGGTCTTCAGGGAGACTGCTCCGGTAGACAGTATAGGGTACTCCATATTCATATACAGGTTTTGAGGAACCTGTCCGTGCGCGCCTTCTCATCACGCTTGAACGCGCGATGCGGGCATACTATAATAGGGCGTGAGGTCCAATTACGGGGGCTATGGATGGGCAAAAGAGGTTTTACCCTTATCGAGCTTCTGATGGTAATCGGCCTCCTGTCGATCCTCTCCGCGGTGGCGGTGCCATATCTCTTCAGCGGGCCTTCCGGCGTAAGCGTGCCCGCAATGGCCAAGAAGATAAAGAACGACGTCTATTACGCCCAGAGCCTCGCCATGCGCGGCTATAACCTCGATACCCCGACCACGGTCAACCCCGCCTTCAGGTTCAGGATAAGGTTCAACACCCCGGACGCGAATTGCGCCGGGACAAACCAGTACGCTATCGTCAGCGACGTGGACAACAACGGCACATGGGGCGAGAACCCCAACTCCTCAGCCGTCGTCGAGAGCGCCAGAAACCCCGTTAACGGCAACCCTTACTTCTGCGTCCAGCTCGACCCCAATACCGGGGACTACTCCGGCTTCACGGTCTCCGCGAACTTCGGCGGCACGGCCCCAGGCGTGCTCGAGTTCGACAACATGGGCATCCCGTACAATAGCGACGGGGTCAAGCTGTCAACGGCCGGGACCGTGGTGGTGTCCAAGGGCGGCACCAGCTCCACGGTCTCCGTCACCAAAAATACCGGTATGGTCACGGTCCAGTGATTATAATGTCTATGATGAATACCTTCGCTCTTGGAATATGAAAACATTCACGCATAGCCGCGCCGAGACCGGTTTTACGCTTATCGAGGTGGTAATGGTCATAACCATCGTCGGCATAATCGGCACGGGCATACTGATGTACTTCATGGGGATCAGGTCCGGCGGAGACCTTACGACTTACAACCAGGCCACGCTCCTGTCGCAGGCCGAGATGGAGAAGGTCCGCGCCGACAAGCAGGCCAACGGTTTCAGCTCCATCGTTGCCGCGGCCCCCGCGGCCCTGCCGTCGCCGTTCGGCAAGTTCACGCGGGAGGTGGAGGTCTACTGCGTCCAGGAGTCCGACCTGAACGCCAACAGCGGCACCATGCCCGACTGCAACGACTCCGACATACGCTCCAAAAGGGTGCGTGTCATAATCTCGTGGGCGGGCGGGTCCGCCGACTTCGTAACGGTGATATCAAACCACTGATGGGCCTATCGCACAAAAAGATGACGAGATGCGTTCTCGGCGGCGACAGGGGTTTCACCCTCATAGAGCTGATGATGTCTATCGTCCTTATGGGCATAGTGGCCTCCACCATAGGGTTCATCATATACCAGGGCGCAAGGTCGTTCCAGGTGCTCGATACGCGCAGCGACCTGGTAGCCAAGGGCACGCTCGCCATGGAGAGGATATCGCGCGAACTGAGGCTGATAAAATGCACCACGGCGGGCAACGTCTGCGCGCCGCAGGCAACAGACATCACCGCCATAACGAGTACGGAGATAAGGTTCGTAAATACAAGCTACGCCGGAAGGGGGTTCAGGCTCGATGCGGGGGCCATCAAATTGAGACAGGGCTCCACGGCAACGGACCCGGAGGACATACTGGCGGACAACGCAAGTTCTTTATTGCTCGAATACAAGAAAAAGGACGGCTCAACGGCGTTACCCCCGAGCGATATATGGATGATAGACGTCAGCTTCACCCTTTCAAGCGGCGCGGACAGCGTGGACTTCAAGACCTCAATCCACCCGAGGAGTTTCCGTTGATGAATATGGCGCACTGGTTTAAATGCCAGAAGGGCGTCTCGGTACTGACGGTCGTGCTGATAATGTCGATCCTCTCCATCATCGGCGCGGTATTCGTCTCGTTCTTTACCACAGGGGTAGAGGCGCTCACCGGTGAGGTCGGCTCCGGCAGGGCCCTCTTTATAGCCGACGGAGCGGCCGAGGCGGCGATGGGCCGCCTCAATGCCTCCCCCGCCTCGACGAACTGGCTCTGGAACGGCGGCTACCTCAATAAGACGATAGGCGGGTCCACGGCCAACGTCGAGGTCCTCCAGCACGACCCTTATCCTTCGCAGACGACGGCGTCTCCCTACTGCATAACGATCACCCCGCAACTGCTCAATACCGGCGCTAACCCGGCGCGCACTATCCTTGCAAGCGTCAAGTGGGACCCCGCCGTCAACCCCGCCGATCTCGGCGTGGAGCTCTATAACGCCGACCTCGTCGGCCTCGGGACCTGCGCCACGCCTGGCTCCCTGCCGGTAGCCTCGTCCGTAACGTCCAACAACCCTGAGACTATAAGGTACAGGATACCGGAGCCCGGCTCTTTCCCGGCTACGGTGACCTACACCGTAAGGGTGGTAGGCAACGCCGGGGGAGCTCACAGCCTCGCCGTCTCGTACCCGGACAAGCCCGGGTTCTCCACCACGAACGACGTTAGGGCCGTGATATCCGTAGGCAAGTCGGGGAATGCGCGCAGGGAGATATTCGTCTCTTTCAGGAGGCAGCCTTGTTAAACCGGCTCTCGACCAGACTCCGCCTCCGCGGCTCGGCCGGACTCGCCGTCATGGCGGTCTTTGTGGCTCTGGTCTTTCTCGGCCGATCCATCGCCGCCGTAGACAGCTTCAACGCCACGGTGCCTATCAATACCGAGGTGACGATGGGCGACCCGGACGCGGTTGTGCCCGTGACTATCGCCAACGATCCCGCGAGCCCGAACCCGATAACCGGCATAACCTTTACTGTCGATACGGCCAAGTACGGCTTGAGCTCCGCCTCCGCCCCTCCATCCGGGTGGTGCGTGGACGGGACGCCGACGGCGGGTTCCATATCCTTCGCCCTCAGGCAGGGGACCGGGGCTTGCGCCAGCGTGAGCAACGGCAGTGAAATAGCGCCTGGGGCCAGCCTGACCTTCAATATAAAGATGTTGCCGCTCTCCGCCGCCGCGGACGTAGCGGGCGATACGTTCACCGACATAGCGGTCGTGGGTTTTATCCACGGCGTCCTTCCGACGTGGACGAGGAGGGCGCTTGCGGTGTCTTTGAGCGCAACCCCTTCCTCCACGGGCGTGGGCGGCGTGATAACGTTATCCATGCAGGTAATCAACAGGTCAACGGCCTCGGTGTCGGGGGCCGCCTCAAACCCGGCCCCGCCCGCCGCATCCAGCGCGATAGTGACGAATATTGCCGGGCCATATTACGGCTCGACCTCGTTGAACGGCTCCGTCGGCTCCTCTGACACTACGATTACCACCGGCTCAACCGACGAATTCTCAAGCATCGGCATCCTAAGGGTAGACAACGAAGATATCTGCTATACCGGAAAGACCGCTACATCGTTCACGGGCGCCGTCCGCGGATGCAACGCCACCACCGCGACGAGCCACACGACAGGCGCCGTCGTATACAACAAGACCGCCTTCACTCTCGCAAGCGGCGCGACCGGCACACTTATATGGACCTACAGCGCCGACAGCGCCGGGAGCGTATACTTCTACGCGCAGGCAAAGGACGGGACCGGCACATCAACATCAGTCACGGGCAATTCCGGCGCCGTGACCATCGGCAGTTTCACGGCGTCGCTCGTGGTAACGCCCGCAGGCGTAACGAGCGGACAGAACGTTACGGCCCTGATGACGGTTACGAATAACGGCACGACTTCTCTGATAGACGCGGCGCCTTCCGCGCTTACCGCGTGCCCGGGAGGGGCCGCCGAGACTCTCGTCTCCGGGCCGTCTCCGGCGTCAATATCGAGCATACCGGCCGGGGGCTCAGGCATTTTCCAGTGGACTTACCAGATTACCGGGACCGCCGGACAGGCGTACTGCCTGAGCGGCTCGGCCACGGCCACAGGGCCCGTCACCTCGAACACGGCCGCTTCAAACTCCGGGACCGTGTCGAACTACTCCGTGGCGATATCCCCGTCCACGGTCTCAAGCGGCGCCGCGGGCGTGGCCGTCTCATGGACGGTCTCGAACAACGGCGGCTACGATATCATGGAGGCCGATATACTGACCCCCGCATCAGGAGGCGACTGGAACTGCGGCTCCGTCACCGCCCCCGCCAACTGGAACGGCTCATGCGCGTCGACCGTGGCCTTCACCTCCAGCGCGGGCGCGTATGACATAACCCCTGGGACCTCAAAGACCTTTTCAATAACCTTCAGCTCCACCGAGACCGTGGCCTCGGACAAGACCCTCTCGTTCCCGGTGACCGTCATAGCCAGGGGAGGGGGCGGGGCTACGGAGACCCTTTCCTCGTCCCTGACCGTGACCGCGAGGGCGCTCTCTCTTTCACATTCCCCGGCGGGCCCTATATACGCGGACGGCAGCTCGAGGTACTCGGTTACGGCCACGCTCACTTCCGGAGGCTCTCCTGTATCCGGCAAGACCGTGACGTTCACCTCCACGGCCGGTACCTTCGAGCCGGCGACCGCCGTGACCGACTCGACCGGGCAGGCGAAGGCGGACCTCATCTCGCCGGCGAGCACGGTCGACACGTCGGCCATTGTCACGGCCTCTTACCTGGGCTCCACCGCCACGGATACCGTGACCTTCACCGGTTGGACGAAGCCAAACATCGCCTACTGGGACTCTCTGAGCCCTACGGCATCGAGCTGCGGGGGCAAGGTCTCCTTCTCCATCACCGTAAAGAACACGAGCGCCGTATCAATGACGCTCAATTCGAGCAGCTACTTCGCGTTCAACGATTCCTCGGTCGGCGGTTGTTCGATATACAAGGCCTTCCTCGATTCTTCATCGGCCGGGGTCATCCCGGCGGGCACGACAAAGACCCTCGTATTCGGCTCCCCGACGAACGCCGGGGCCGGAGGCGGGGTCACTATGCCGGCGTCCTTCATCGCCGGGTCCTACGAGCCAATAGCCAACTCAAGCCCTCCGCCCGAGAGCGGCATGTACCTTACGGAGGTCGCGGTCGGCCCTGGCACAAACGACCAGTACAGGAGCGTGGTGGATAAGATAACCCTGTCATCAGGGTGCGGGGTCGCCAAGCTCAATACCCTGGAATGGATGGAACTGCGCTAAAGACGGACGGAATAAGGCCGATAAGATAGCGTAAGGTCACGTTTTATCGCGGGACTCCTTAAAATCCTTGACAAACGGCCCTTTGAGGCATTATAAGTGTATAAAATATTTAAGGATTATTTCTCGCACCTCGCACGCGCAAAGGGACCATGCCAGCCTGGCTCCAGGGGATAAATACAAATCCATACCGCCAAAGAAGTCGCCGTCATTTAAGAATCGTGTTCTTCAACAGATTGGTAGCGGGGGGACGCAGCGGTGTACGAAAAGTACTATTATCTGAACGAACGCCCTTTCCACATAACCCCTGACCCTAAGTTCCTCTACTTCAGCAGGAAGCACGGGGAGGCGTTGGACCTCCTCCTGTTCGGCATCTCCGGAAAGAAGGGCTTCATGCTCCTTACCGGCGAGGTCGGCATGGGCAAGACGACCCTTTGCAGGGCGCTCCTTGAGAGGCTCCCGGAAAAGACCGAGAGCGCGCTCATCCTGAACCCGCTGCTCTCCGACTTCGAGCTTCTTAAATCAATAACCGCGGACTTCGGCATAAGGGCCGGCAGGGATACGGTAAAGGGACACCTCGACAGGCTCAACAAGTTCCTTCTGGAAACAGCCTCCAGAGGGGGCTCCGCCGCCGTCATAATAGACGAGGCACAGGACTTAAGCCCCAACGCCCTTGAGATGGTCAGGCTGCTTTCAAACCTCGAGACGGAGAAGGAAAAACTTCTCCAGATAGTCCTCGTGGGCCAGCCCGAGCTCAGGGACAAGCTCAACATGGCGGAGCTGCGGCAGCTCAACCAGCGGATAATAGTAAGGTGCGAACTCGAACCGCTCGCCCCTGAAGAAACCAGGGGCTACATCCAGAACCGCATATCGGTGGCCGGAGGGAGGGGCGCGGTTGAATTCAGCGAAGAGGCGTTCGCCCTCATCTGCAAGGAGGCCTGCGGCACACCGCGTCTTATCAACATCATCTCGGACAGGGCGCTGACGGCGGCCTTTGTCGATGATAAGAGGACGGTGGACGGGGAGTCCGCCGGAAAGGCGCTCGATGAGCTTAAGAAAGAGGGCTACCTCGCCAAGGGCAAGGACACGGAAGTCAGGCGGTCCGGCCTGTACTTGAATTACGTTCCCCACCTTGCCGTATCGGCCTGTCTGATAGCCTTTGTCATCCTGGCGCTGCGTCTGTATCTCAAATAGCCGCATCCGCATACGGAGCCATAAAACCCGATGAGTCTTATACACGAGGCATTGAAGAAGGTGGAAGGCGTGCGGCACGGCGCGGGCGCGCGGGCCCCCGCGCCCGCATCCGCCGCCCCGAAGGGTAATTGGCCGGATAAGCGCGTCATAGTGGCGGGCGCGCTTATAGCCGTACTCTTTGCGGCGGGTGTCCTGTCCTATATCATGTATAGAAGGCGCGCCCCTGTCGCCGTGAGGCCATTGCCCGCGTCCCCGGTACAGCCGGAGTCGGCTCAGTCATCCGCTGATGAACCCGCCGTGCTTAACGGGAAAGGCGTGGAACTCTACAGGGCCGGGCAGTACCAGGACGCCGTAAGGGAGTTCAAGGCCGCGATGGAGAAGCACCCGAGGGACGCGGTCCTCTACAACAACTACGCCCTTGCGTACATGGCGCTCGGACAAAACGACGAGGCTGAGCAGTCGTTCAAAAAGGCCCTTGAGCTTGCGCCGGCGTATCCCGAGGCCCTCAATAATTACGGTGCGCTCAAGGACATGAAGGCGGACCACGGCGGGGCCGTCAAGCTCTATGAAAAGGCCCTGTCTTTAAGGCCCGGGTACATGGAGGCGCATCTGAACCTCGCTATCGCGCTGGATAAGCTTAATAGGTACGGCCAGGCCCTGGCCCATTACCAGAGGTACGCGGCGTTAAACCAGGGACAGCTTCCGCAGGGGTTCGAGAAGAAGCTGTCGCGGCTTCGCTCAAAGATCGCGGCCGATGGAAAAGGCCCTCTTACAACGGATAAATGATGCTGCCTTTCCCGGACAGGAACCTCATAGGGGTCGATATCGGGTCGACCTCGGTAAAGATCGCGTACTTCAAGGGAGGAAAGGGCTCCTACACCCTGAAGGCCGCCGCATACTCCAGGCTCCCCTCCGGCCCGGACGCCGCCGCCGGAAAACTGTCCCCAGGCTTCATATCCGAACTCATCGCGTCCAACGGGATAAAGGACAGGAGGGTCTGCGCCCTCGCGTCCGTGCGCTCCCTTTCTTTCAGCCACTTGAGCGTGCCGGTCATGCCTGAAAATGAAATGAAGGAGGCGGTAAAGTGGGAGGTCAGGAAGGAGACGGGGCTCCCCCCCGACGACCTTGTCTCGGACTTCGCCTACACCGGCGCTCGGAAGACCGGTGAAAATACCGTCCCTGTCATCGCGTTCTCGGCGAAAAAGAGCGAGGTCGACGGCCTGATAGCCATTTTCAAGGACTCGGGCCTTGAGGTAAGGGTCATCGACGCCGCCCCTACGGCGCTCCTCGCGGCCTTTGACTTGAACAACGTATGGGAGGACGGCGTCAATTACTCTATGGTCGATATAGGCGCCACAAAGACCACCCTTGTGATAATGAAGAACAGGAGGCTGATGTTCGCCCGCGATATCCCCTTCGGCGGAAGAGATCTGACGGCCGCGTTGGCCGAGGGGCTCGGCATGGAGGAGTCCGTTGCCGAGGAATACAAGATTACATACGGGCTCACTCCGCCGGAGGGGGCGGACGCGGAGGCCAGGAGGCTCCTGACGCTCCACCTGACGGGGCTTTGCAGGGAGCTCCACAGGTCTTTCGATTACTACCAGGCCCAGTTCAGGGAAGGCACCGTAGCCAGGCTCTTCCTCTGCGGCGGCACCGCGCGCCTCAAGGGCATAGACGGGTTCGTAACCGAGACGCTCGGCATAGAGAGTTTCGTTGACGACCCGATCAGGAAGGTAAGCATACCCGCGGGTTTTGATAAGGAGAGGCTCAGGCTGATAGCGCCGTGCATGAGCATCGCCGTGGGCCTGGCCACAAGGACTTGATATGACGACGGTAAAAGGCATAAACCTCGTGCCTGAGGACATCCAGGCGCAGTGGAGGGCGTGGAAGAGGAGGAAGGCGCTCCTGACCGTAGCCGCGGTCTACGCCGCCGCGCTCCTCCTCGTATTCGTCAACCAGAGGGTCGTCTTGCACGGCAAGAGGGCGGTTACCGCAGCCATCGCGGCGGAAAAAAACAGCCTTGCCGCAAAGGGTTCGGAATATGAGCGGCTCTCAAGGCGGCTGGCGGAGGTGCGCCAGGCCGAATCCGAGCTGAAGAATAACTTCGAGGCCTCGGCCGTGCTGGCGCACAAGAGGATAGCCTGGCCGGTGCTGCTGAAAAGGCTCAGCAACGACATCCCCGGGGGCGTATGGCTCAAGACACTATCAACGTCCGACATCAGCGACCAGTCCGGCAAAAAGATGAGGTTCGTCGGCACAGCCGCGTCCAACAGGTCCGTCTCCGAGTTCATCTTCATGCTGGAGAATTCAGGGTACTTCGAGGACGCCGTGCTCCTCTATACGCAGAAAAAGGAGTACGGGACGAACGCGTACTATGACTTTGAGGTCAACGCCACGCTTAAAAAGACCGATGAGATAATGTATGAATAGCGATATACGGAAGCTTCTGTCGTCGTTCCGCCTCTCGATATCGGAAGAGCAGAGGAAGGAGATCATCGCGGCAGTGCTCGTTGCGGCGTTCTCGCTCCTTTTCTACAGGTTCGCCTACCTGGGCAACGTAAGGGCGATAGCGCAGGAGGACCTTGCCATAGCCAACTCCCAAAGGGAGTTGGCGGCCGTGAAAGAGGAGATACAGGGAGCCCGCACCCTTAGAAAATTGGTCGAGGATTCGTCCTTGAGCCTGAAGAGGCTGGAGGCGCGGCTCAGGGACATCAAGGAAAGGATCCCTCCGAACAGGAACGTATCCGGCGTCATCGCGGAGATATCCGGCGGCGACGCAAAGAGCGGGGTGCGCGTGCTCGGCATAAAGCCTCTCCCGCCCGAGGACAGGGACGGATTGACGAGGCTCCCGTTCCTTGTGACGGTGGAGGGGAGGTTCGCCTCCATTGGGGATTGGTTCGAGAGGATAGAGAACATGCGCAGGCTAATGATAATAGACAATTTTCTGATAGAGCCCAAGGCCGAAAACTCGCAGGCGCTCTCGGCGCAGGTCTATTTGAGCGCTTATGCGCGCGCTGGACGCTAAGACATGGAGATGCTTTTGAAAAAGCCGGACATGTGCAAATCCATATTAGCGGCGCTCCTGTTGGCCGCCCTGGCGCCGGCGGGGACGCTTTGGGCCGGGGAGGAGTCCCTTTCCTACACCGTGGCTATCCCCCCGGTCAAGAGCGCCGTCGCGGCCTGGGGCAGGGACCCGTTCCGCCTTCCAACCGCCACTCAGACCGCGGGGCCGGCGCTCAAGCTCAAGGCCATATTCTTCAACAATGAAAACCCCTCGGCCATCATAGACAATCTCATAGTCTACAGGGGGGGAGAGATAAAGGGGCATAAAGTTATTGATATAGGGCACACCCATGTTATACTTCAGGGTGAATACGGACGGGTCAGGTTAGACCTCTCAGGGACAACGGAGCCGCGCGATGCAGTCAAATAAATCCCATATACGCCGCGTTTTTTTTGCAATCCCCCTGCTCCTGCTCCATCTCTACGGACTGACTGCGCCGGTTGCAGCCGGAGCCGCGGAGACAGACCGGGCGGGCGCGGGAGGCAGGCTCTTTTCAATAGAGGTCAGGGACGCCGAGGTCTCCGACGTATTGAGGGCGCTTGCCCAGCAGAGCGGGCTTAATATCGTCATAGGCGAGGGCGTGGATGGTAAGGTCAGCCTGAGCTTCAAGGACATACCGTTCAAGGACGCCCTCGAGATAGTGATCAAGTCCAGGGGGCTCATGTATACCATCCAGAACAACGTCTTCTGGGTCGGCAAGAAGGTCGACCTCGGCAGCGAGATGTTTGTTGACATGGTCAAGCTGAATAACGCCGATGCCACGACGACGGCGCCGCACCTCAAGGGCATCCTGAGCGCAGAGGGGACCGCCTTCGCCGACACCCGCACCAACTCGATAATAATAAGGGACCTGCCAAGGAACGTCGAACATGCAAGACAGCTCCTTAAAAAGATAGACGTGCAGACCCCGCAGGTGATAATAGAGGCGCGGATAGTGGAGGCTACCACATCTTTCGCAAGACAGTTAGGGATACAGTGGGGGGGCTCCTACACTTCCGGGAACGACCAGATAACGGGCAGCCAGCTCCTGGCCACATCGAGCGCGGGCAGGAACTTCGCCGTGAACCTCCCGGCCTCAGGCGCGACTTCGGGGCTCGGTATAATACTCGGAAACCTCTCCAACAAGCTCCTGCTCGACATCGAGCTCACCGCGGCCGAGTCAAAGGGAGATCTAAGGATCATATCGAGGCCGAGGATATCCACCGTCAACAACAAGCCCGCCACCATCCACAGCGGCCTTACGTTCAGGGTAAAGCTCACCCAGGCCATAGTCGCAGGAGGCACCACCGCCACGACCACCACCACGACGTCGACCCTGGGCGGGCTCGAAGAGGTAAAGACGGGCATAGACCTGACGGTGACCCCGCAGATCTCGGGGGACGGGTTCATACTGCTCAATATAACGACCAACAAGAGCGACCCGGACTACACCCATACCGTGGACGGCATCCCGGGGGTGTCGGAAAAGAGCGCCTCCACCAACGTGCTCATAAAGGACGGGGATACGGTCGTGATAGGAGGGCTTTACAAATCGAGCATGTCGGACCAGGGAAACTCGGTTCCGTTCCTCTCCAACATCCCGGTCCTCGGCGCCCTCTTTGAGGGCACGTCGAAGAACGTGGACAAGGAAGAGCTGCTCGTCTTTATAACCCCGCAGATAATAAAGTACGACACCGTCAAGGAGATATTGAATTGAGCCTTATAGACCAGGCCAGGGGAAAAAAGACGCTGATAATAGCTTTGATCGCCGCATGCGCGGCGGTAATAGTCCTTATCGCTGTCTTTATGCCCTCGGTTGTAAAAAAGCCGGAGGTTACCGAAGAGGTCATATCGAAGAGGGCAAAGATCGAGCCGCAGGCCCCTGAGCAGGCCATGCCGCCGGCCGCCCCTCAACCCGGCACAGCGGCCAGGGTACCGGCCGCGCAGGCGCCGGCCGTCACAGCCGGGGCAAAGCAGCCTGCCGTAAAGCCCGAGCCGGAGGCGGCAAAGGAGCCGGCAAAAGTCAAAGCGGCTGAGAAGGCCGTAAAAAGAGAAACTGTTACGGAAAAGCCGAAAAAGACCGTAAAGTCTGAAAAGGCCTCGCCTGAGAGCGGCAGGACAAAGGCGAAAGAGAAGGCCGCTTCGTCCAGACTCGTCGCCGCTAAGTCAAGGCCCTGGGCCGTCAACATAGCCTCTTATTCGGATGAGGCGTCCGCAAAGAAGCTTGCAGCCTCCCTAATGTCCGCCGGGTACAACGCCTATACTACCGAGGGCAGGAAGAGCGGTAAGACCTGGCACAGGGTAAGGGTCGGCTTTTACCGCACCCGCGCGGATGCGGAAAAGGCCGGCGGGACGATAGAGAAAAAGTTCAACATACCCTCCACCTGGGTCGTCAAGCCCGCGAGGAACGAGACCGCCGGACATATCAACCGGTAAGGCAATGAACCACCCCGCGTGCCAGGCAGCGGGGTATATCCTTAAACCTCCCCTCCCTCGACGGGAGGGGACTGAGGGGAGGGTGAAGTTTCAAAAGGTGAAGGATTGTTTTCATCCCCACCCAGACCCTCCCCCATCAAGGGGGAGGGTCTTATCAAGCTACAGGGAATTCTCAAGTTAAGACCCATTTCCCTTAAAAACGGATACCCCTGCTGGCGTCCCCCGGATCCGCCCCGGGCGGGGGCTCACCCCACCTCTTGATTCCGATTGAAAATCAATAAGTTCACTTCCCTTAAAAGCTCTTGACTAAACCCGATCAAAGCAATTAGAATGTAAGAATGGACGACCGCGTAGAAGGCCGGGAGATGGCGGGGAAGCTGGTCTTTCTTGAGACATTCGGCTGTCAGATGAATGACAACGATTCCATGAGGATGCTATCCATACTGAAGGACCTCGGGTACTCGCGCACGGACGCCACGGAGATGGCGGACCTGATAATAATAAACACCTGCTCGGTCAGGGGCAAGGCCGAGCATAAGGTATATTCGACCATAGGGAGGTTCAAGCGCCTCAAGAGGGAAAAACCCTCGCTCATCATCGGCGTCAGCGGATGCGTGGCCCAGCAGGAGGGGGAGAGGCTCCTTAAAAGGTCCCCGTATCTCGATATCGTCTTAGGCCCGCAAAACATACACAGGTTGAAGGAAATATTGAGCGCGGCATCCCTCGGAAAAGAACGGGTGGTCGCCACGGCCCAGAGCGCGGCCATAGACGACTCGGAGTACGGGCGGATAACGCCCGCCTCCGGGGAGAAGGCCTCCGTGAGCATCATGCGCGGCTGCGACAACTTCTGCTCCTACTGCATAGTACCGTACACGAGGGGGAGGGAGGTCAGCCGCGGCAGCGCCGGCATCATCCGCGATGTCGCCGCACTCGCCTCTTCCGGGGTCAGGGAGGTTACGCTCCTCGGCCAGAACGTCAATTCCTACGGCGCGGGCGCAAAGGCGGACGCCACGTTCCCGGAGCTTCTGAGAATAGTAGCGGGCGTGGAGGGGATAGAGAGGGTGCGGTTCATAACCTCGCATCCCAGGGACATCTCCGAAGAGCTTATATACCTCTTCGGGGAAGAACCCAAGCTATGCAGGCACATCCACCTCCCCGTGCAGTCGGGCTCAGACGCCGTTTTAGAGAGGATGGGCAGGGGATACACGAAAAAAGGGTATATGTCAAAGGTCTCCCTGCTCAAAAAATTATACCCGGATATCTCCGTCACGACCGATATGATAGTAGGGTTCCCTGGCGAGACCGAGGGGGACTTCAAGGATACCATGGACCTCATAAACGAAGCCCGATTCGACAACGTCTTCTCGTTCATGTACTCGCCGAGACCGGGGACGCCGGCCGCCGGGTTTGCCGGCCATGCGGCTCTCGATGTCAAGTCGGAGAGGCTCCATGTCCTTCAGGAGACCCAGAGGGGGATAACCGAGGAGAGGAACCGCGCCCTTGTCGGCAAGAGGGCTGAAGTCTTGGTGGAAGGGGAGAGCAAGGCCAGCCCGGAGGAGCTCTCGGGCAGGACCTCCTGCAACAGGGTAGTCAATTTCCAGGGACCGAAGGTGCTTACAGGGACACTGGCGGACGTCATCATAACCGACGCCTTTCCAAATTCGCTGAGGGGCGTCTATCAGGATTCCATGTCTTTTACGGCGTAGGATATGAAGCTCCACCGGGCCTTGGCCGCCGAACGCCGTGTATTTTCAACTTTAACGCGCTGAAGCCTCCGTGGCACAGAACCAACGGAGGGATTATTTCAGCGTTCCGAAGGCCCTGCGGGGTTTAGCGGGGTGTTGAAAAACACCCTGCTATGCAATCCATGGACGGATTGCCAAATTGCGAGACTTGAAAAGCCGAGCAATTTGTGAGGGTTGGCTGAATCCCATTCGGCCAAACCGTAGTTGAAAAAGCCATGGATGAACTTTTTCAACGTCTTGATAGAGCAGTGCGAGGGTTCATTCCCGGCGGCGCCCATAAAGAAAGGAGCGGTATATGTACCTGGAGATGAAGGTATTCGGAGTCACGGTAGACCCTTTTACCAACGTCCCGATAGTCATCCTGAAGGACTCGGATGAGAAAAACGCCCTTCCCGTATGGATAGGCGTGCTTGAGGCCTCGGCCATAGCCTCCGAGCTTGAGAAGATACACTTCTCCAGACCGATGACGCACGACCTTTTGAAAGAGGTGCTGAAGAACCTCGACGTCACGGTCAAGAAGATAGAGGTGAACGACCTCAAGGACAACGTCTACTACGCCGCC
>JACRNN010000209.1 GCA_016234955.1 Deltaproteobacteria bacterium
GCTTGTCAGGTAAGTCCCTATGGCGAAGACGTCGAACGTAATCGGGGACAAAAAGCTCGTCCACAGCCTTCTATGGTTCGGATAGGGCAACGTCCAGTATATATTCCACGGCCGCCCCATGTGCGTGGCCACAAAGAGCGAGACAATCACAAGGGCAAAGAGCGTCATGGTCTCGGCGCCTCTCGCTATAGCCCTCCTCCACGGCGTCTTTGTTATGTAGAGCATGGCTGATATAAGGGTTCCCGCATGCGCAATCCCGACCCAGAAGATGAAGTTGACGAGATAAACCCCCCAAAGAACGGGGACATTCAGCCCCGTAACCCCCTGCCCTACGTATATCTGGTAAAACCACGGCATGAAAAAGAGCACAACCGCCGCCAAGCCCAAAATCCCGGCTATGACGTAGTATAGCGGTCCGGTCTTCGTCATGAAGGTTATGATGTCCCGGTTTACTTCCTTGTATGTGAACCTGACTTTACCTTCTTCCATCTTCCAGTCTCCCCTGCGCTTAAGACTCTTTATGACCCTCTCCGCCAGCGGCGGGACCCTCATCCATGACTCTCTTGAGATATATGACGGACGGGGCGGTATTAAGTTCCTCGAGCAATCTATATTGTCTCGAACTGCGCGAAAGCTTCGATACCCGGCTCTCCGGGTCGTTCAGGTCCCCGAATGTGAGCGCGCCGGTCGGGCACGACTGGACGCAGGCGGGCTGAATCTCGCCGTCGCGTATGCTCCTTTTTTCGTCCTTGGCCTTGTCCTTTGCGGCCCGTATCCTCTGGATGCAGAAGGTGCACTTTTCCATCACGCCCATCTCCCTTACGGTTAAATCCGGGTTCAACTGCTCATCAAGGGGTTTGTCCCATTTATACGTGAACCAGTTGAAACGCCGGACGTCGTAAGGGCAGTATGTGGCGCAGGTGAACGTCCCCACGCAGCGATTGTAGACTTGAACGTTCAGGCCGTCCTGGTTGTGGTAGGTGGCATACACGGGGCAACCTAATTCGCATGGGGCGCTGTTGCACTGCTGGCACATGATCGGTATGAACTTGACCTTTACGTTGGGGTACTCCCCTTCCACGTATTTCTCTATCCTTATCCAGCTCATGGCCCTGGCCTTTGCGCATTCAGCCTCCCCGACTGTCGGGGTGTTGTTTTCGGAGCGGCAGGCGACTACGCAGGCGCCGCACCCGTTGCATCTGTCGAGATCAACCACCATAGTCCAGCGGTAGTCGTATTTCTTATAGTAACCGGGCACCCGGTAGGTCGTTAATTTATCGGTGATCCGCTTTAAGATGCCGTCCACTTATACAGCCTCCTTTTCGTGAACATACGCAGCGAGCAAGCTACGGGGTCAAGCGAGCGAATAGGAATAGATACTTCCTTTAATATGCCGAAGATTCCCCGCGGCTTAGGCATAGGGGAATCTTCAATACCCCTACGCATCTCCCGTTTTTTTTCCGGACTCTTTGGGAGATACGGTACGGACTATTTCCCTTCCAAGCTCCTTTGTCGAGCCTTCCATCTTTACGAATTTCCCCGCGGCTCCTATCCGCGCTATCCTGACCCGCGTGGAATTGAGCGCCAGTTCGCCGGACCTCTTATCTTCCTTCGCAGGCAGTATGTCCATGGGGTTGACGCCCCGTCCCTTTGCGTATCTCCCATACGCGCTGTGTCCCTGGCCTATCGGTACGGCGACCGTATCCGGTCTTATCCCCGGATAGAGGTAGACCGGAAGTTCTACTCTTCCTAAGGGCGATTCAACGCTTGCGACATCTCCTTCCGCCAGACCGAGCTTAGCGGCCGTCTTTGGGTTTATCTCGATCCAGCTCCCCCATACGACCGAGGTCATGGGATCCGGGGTCTCCTGAAGCCACGGAAGGTTCGCGCCGCTTCCGTCGCGGTAACCCGCATGAGGATAGAGCATGAGATAGAACGGGTAGTCTTTTTCCGCGCCCTCGAATCCGGGAATGACGTCCTGGACATGTGCCGCAACGCGTCCCACCGACACCTGGAGGCCCTTTTTCCCCTCCTCCCCGGACCTCCACCACCCGCCATTTTCAAGTACTTTTTCCCAGAATCCATCGAACGCCGGGGCGGACGCGGACATTTCCCTGTTGGCCGTATACATCTGCTTCCACGACTCCTTAAGGTACTCCGCAAAGGAACTCCACTCGGGGTTTGCCCCCCCGGCCTTAAGCAGGGCAAGCACTATGTCACCGGCGCCCCTGGTGTTATAGACCGGACTTACGGCCGGCTGCATCAGCGTATAGACTGGGTATCCTACGGAGGGGTGAGCGAAATCATCCCCCCAGTCCTCAAAAGAGGTGTGTGAAGGCAGGACAAGGTCAGCGAGCGCCGTTGTTTCGTCCATATGGCTCGACAGGCTCACGACGAACGGGATATTACGGACCGCCTCTTCGGCGCCTAAGGCCTTTGGGGTTGTAAATACGGGGTTTGTGTTGCATACGATAAGCGTCTTTACCCTGCCTGCCCTGGCGCTATCAACGAATGAGGTTATGGTATTCTTGAAATCGACCGTTGCGGAGGGGTCCTCCGGGTTGGCCGCGACCCCGCCCTTTATCCCGATATTCCCGGCGAGGTGATTCAGTATATTCACGGCAACAAGCCCTGAGATGCCGCCGCTGTATGATGCGACATTATCGCCCCCCATGGCAAGGCTCGGTCTGGTTTGGGCAAATTCCCTCGCAAGCCTTCGGATAGTCTCCTCGCTTACTTCGGTCATTCGGGAAACGGCCGCGGGGCGGTATTTATTCAGAAACGCGCTCCATCCGGAGGAATCCAGAGCCTTGTAATGGCCGTTTCTTACGATTTCGTGCGCCATAGAGAGGGCGAGGAGGCCCTCTGTCCCGGGCTTTACCGGCACCCACTCATCGGCGTTCGCCCCTGTAAGGCTCATCCGGGGCTCGACAGATACGAGTTTCCCCCTTACTTCCCCTCCCTGGCGCATCTGGCCGTAGCCGTAGCTGAAATTTACAGGGGAGAGCCACGCGGTCGAAAAATCCGCGCCGAATGAGATCAGATACTTCGTGTTCTCTATATCATAGTGCGGAATCGTGGCCGCGCCCATAGATGCGCGGTTCGCAAAGAGCAGGTTTCTGTTCTGGAAAAGTTCATACTGGATGTAATTAGGGGATTTGTACGTGGCCATGAACTTCTTTAAAAGGGCGTTCAGATGACCGCGGGCCGGAGCCGTCAGAAAATAAAGCCCTGCTCCCTTGCCGCCCTTTGAAATATCCGAAAGATTTCTGCTTAAGATGGACAATCCCTCTTTCCAGGAGATTTCGGTGAAGCTTCCGCTTCCCTTCCCGCCGTTCCTTTTGAGCGGCCCCCTGATCCTGTCAGGATTATAGAGGGCCTGCACCGCGGCCTGCCCCCTCGCGCAGAGTTTCCCCCTGCTTATCGGGTGGAGGGGGTTGCCCTCGACCTTCTTCGCCCTCCCCTCGAGAACCCTCACTAAAACCCCGCAACCGGCGCCGCACTGCGTACAGAGACTCGCATACCAGTTGGCAACCCCGGGAATGACGTCCTCGGGAGGGATGACATAAGGGATCAGTTCCGCGCCCGGCGCCTTCGTGGCTTGCTTGAAGACGTATCCGATGCCGAACCCGGCCCCCCCTACGCCCAGATATTTTAGAAAATTTCTGCGTTTCATTGTTTAAGTCGGGATTTTTTATAACCCTGATTCATTTATGACACGTCCAGCAATCGCGCCCGTTTTTAACCTCTTTTTTCGTATGGCAACTTATGCACCAGCCCATCGTAAGAGGAGATACTCGCGTAATCCTCTTCATCGAGGCGACGTCGCCATGGCACTGCTGGCATTGCAGCCCCGCCTTAACGTGCCTTTTGTGCGGAAAATAGACATGGTCGGGAAGGTTATGCACCTTTACCCAGGGTATCGGCTCCTTCCTGTTCCAATAAGAAGTGACTTCTTTTATAAGGGGAGAATCGGTCTTTACGACCTTGTGGCAACCCATGCACTTTTCTACGCTGGGAACCCCGGAAACCCTGCTCTTTTCGGCGTATATGTGGCAATACATGCATGGAATTTTGTTGTCTCCCGCATGTATCTTATGGCTGAAGTCTATAGGCTGGACCGGACTTCTATCCGCGTACAGGTCGTTCACTACATAGCCGATGTACAAGGCGAACAGTCCTATTACGATGTATAAGAAGTATGAGAAAAACTTTTTCATGGCCCGTGTAGGATTGTTTTGTTTTCCGCAAGGGTTCTCGGCCGTCAGCCGCTTAAATCAAAAGCACAACGTTGTGCCGAATACCTTGTAAAACAGGAAGAAGAGTGCATGCCGCTCCGATGTCTTTGTCGGCGGCGTCAAGCATGTGAAAAACAGCGCCCGCATCGCTCTTTGTACGGCAAAAGACGGGGCCAAAACGAATGTAATATAAAAATCGTAACTTGGACGGTAAACGATATTAGTACAATTATTTTTTCTTGTCAAGCAGAGAAATTATTTTTTTAAAAATTCAGGTTTTTCCTTCGGCGGTTGTCGCCGGCTTGCCTTTTTGGTGTAAGTAACGGGGAGATTCCATGCTATAATTTTCATCTTATGAGGCCGTCGGTCATCGGACATATAGCGGTCGAGCTCAATGAGAGGCTCTCCGGAGGGGTCGTCTCAAAGGTCCACCAGATGGACGAGCGGAACGTCCTCTTGAAGATATTCTCAAGAGGCTCTCAGGAGAGCCTCATAATCTCCGCCCATCCGAGGTTCGCGCGCATCCACCTTACAGCCGAGGAGTTCACGAACCCCCCTGCGCCGTTGAGGTTCTGCGCCTATCTGAGGAGCAGGATAACGGGCGCGAGGATAGCCGGGTTTGCCCAGGTCGACGATGAGAAGATAGTGAACATAGCCTTGAGCAAGCTCGATGACGGCGCACTGGAGCCCTTCACCATCGTTGCCGAGCTCACCGGCAAATCGAGCAACATCATACTCATAGACGGCGACGGTATCGTCCTTGACGCCCTCAGGCGATTCGATACCGAGGACGCCTTGAGGGCCGTTGTACCGGGGTTGCGGCTCGCCCCCCTGCCGCCGGCCCAGTTGCACCGTGAGGAAGAGGACGAGATAGGGAAGGAGCCCTCCATCTCCTGGAACGAGGCCGTTGACCGCCACTACTCCTATCTCATCAGAAAGGACGGGGTGGAACTGGAGAGGAACAGGCTCAGGAGGGCCGTGAACGAGGCGCGGAAAAAGGCCGGCAGGAAGCTTGAGAACCTCCGCGGCGACTGGAAAAAGGCGGAGGAGGGGATGGAGTTCTACAGGCGGGGGGATCTCCTTGCCACGAACCTCCACCGCGTCAAAAGGGGCATGGAGGAGGTGGTTGTCGAGGACTACGCCAAGCTCCCCTCCGAAAGGGTGAGGATACCGCTTGACGCGAGGCTGACCCCCCAAGAGAACGTCCAGAGGTGCTTTAAGAGGGCGAAGAAGGCGAAAAAGGCGATAGAGCTTCTGAGGGAGCGGGTCCCGGAGGTCGAAAAGGAGCTTGAGTATACGGGCGAGCTCCTCTACGGGGTCGAGGAGGCGGAGACAAAAGACGACCTCGACGGGCTCGCCGGCGAACTCATCGAGGCGGGCTATCTCAGGGAGGCTCCCATTACCTCCTTGATAAAGACCGCGCCGGGCAAGACGGAGCCTGTAAGGAGGACGGCCTCCTCCGAGGGCTTCGAGATACTCTGCGGCAAGAGCGGGGCGGGCAACGACCTCATAGTGAAAAGATATGCCAGGGACGACGACATCTGGCTCCATGCCTCAGGGGTGCCGGGGAGCCACGTCCTTATAAAGGTAGCGGGCAGGGCAAGGGAGCTCACCATGAGGACCATAGAGGAGGCGGCGTCTATAGCCGCGTGGCACAGCGGGAACCGCGGCGCAAAAAAGGCCGAGGTCATATATACGGAGGCGCGCCACGTCAGAAAGCCGAGGGGCGCAAAGCCGGGGATGGTTACGGTAAAGGAGTACAGGACGCTGATGGCGGAGCCGCAAGAGGGGGTGCATGAGGCCAAAGCGGGTTCCAGGAAGAGATAACAGCGAGGCGATGGAGAGACCCTACTACCCGCTATCGGATTTTCTCAAGGCCCGCTTTGGGTGCAAGGTCTTCAAGGTCTCGGTGGACGCGGGCTTCACATGCCCGAACAGGGACGGCACAAGGGGATACGGCGGGTGCGTCTACTGCGACCCCTCGACCCTCGCGCCTCAGGGCTTCAGCGCGGGCATGGACGTATCGGCCCAGCTCGCTTCCGGGGCCGAGAAGGTCGGAAAGAGGCACAACGCCCAAAAGTTCATCGCATACTTCCAGGCAAATACCAACACCCACGCCGCTGTCGAGCGCCTGAGGGAGATATACTCCCACGTTAGCCGTCCGGAGTTCGTCGGCATAGCCGTATCGACCCGTCCCGATTGTCTTGGCAAGGACGTCCTCGACCTGCTATGCGAGTTGAAGGAGCAGACGCACCTCTGGCTTGAGCTTGGCCTGCAGACTGCCAACGACGCGACCCTCAGGCGCATTAACAGGGGACACACCGCCCTCGAATTCGATGATGCCCTCGGGCGCGCGCATGAGAGGGGGATAGAGGTCTGCGCCCACGTCATCATCGGCCTGCCGGGCGAGGGCAGGGACGACGTATTGAACACCATCGGCTTTCTGGCCTCCAAAAAGATCTGGGGCGTAAAGTTCCACCAGTTGCAGGTCATCAAAGGCACGGCGCTTGAACGGATGCACAGGGACGGCGAGGTAAAGGTCCTCGGACTTGAAGAGTACTCAGGGCTCGTGGTAGAATGCCTCGAAATGTTGCCGCGCTCTACCGTCATCCACAGGCTATGCGCAGAGACGCCGGGGCGCTTTCTTGTGGCGCCGCAATGGGGGGCGAACAAGTTCATGGTCATGGACAGGATTACATGCCTCATGGCCGGGAGACGCACCTTCCAGGGGGCGTTGGCAGGCTGTTGAAAAAATCCATAAAGGGGGTAACATGGCAGACCCGCGTGTGAAAAAACTCGCTTCAATCCTCGTCCACCATTCGCTCGGCGTAAAAAAGGGGGATAACGTCCTCATAGGCTCGTCCTCCGAGCTCGCCAAGCCGCTCGTCCTCGAAGTCTACAGGGAGGTCCTGCTCGCCGGGGGCCATCCCCATACGAGCATAGCCTTTGAGGAGACCGCCAACATATTCTACTCCGCGGCGACGAAGGACCAGTTGGCGAACTTCCCGAAGGTGCGGATGTTCGAGGCCAGGAAGATCGACTGCTTCGTGAACATAAGGGCCACGGCCAACAAGAAGGCGCTCTCCAACATAGACCCCAAGGCCCTGAGCGCAAGGAGCAAGGTGTTAAGGCCCATAAGCGAGGAGATAGTCAACAACAAGCGCTGGATACTCTGCAACTACCCGACGAACGGGTTGGCCCAGGAGGCCGACATGAGCATCGAGGAGTACGAGGACTTCCTCTACGGCGCCACGAACATAGACTGGAATAAGGTGAAGCGGGAGGAGATGAAGCTTAAAAAGCTCCTGGACAGGGCCAGCGAGGTAAGGATAGTCGGCACGGACACCGACCTCAAACTGAGCATCAAGGGGAGAAAGGCGATCCCCTGCTACGGGGAGAGGAACATGCCGGACGGCGAGGTCTTTTTATCCCCGGTGGAGGATTCGGCGGAGGGGTATATCTACTACGAGATGCCCGCTATATACCAGGGCAGGGAGGTGCTCGGCATAAGGTTGCGGTTCAGGGGCGGCAAGGTGGTGGAGGCCAGGGCCGAGAAGAACGAGGAGTTCCTTATAACAATGCTCGACACGGACAAGGGGGCGCGGTTCTTAGGGGAGCTCGGCGTAGGCGTCAACTACGGGATACAGAAGTGCTCCAAGGACATACTCTTTGACGAGAAGATAGGCGGCACCGTCCACCTCGCGGTCGGGAGGTCGTATGAGGAGGCCGGGGGAAAAAACATCTCCGCCATCCACTGGGACATGATAAAGGATTTAAGGACGGGCGGCGCGCTCTACCTCGACGGAAAGATGATACAGAAGAACGGAAAGTTCCTCTTCTGACAGGCTGACGTGAATAGGGAGGTAGTCACACCCGCCGAATGGTGGTCTGAGATATGGCGGGTTACGGCTAACGCCAAACCTGTACTATACTGGATTGATTGAGATTGACAGGTGGTGTTGACGCTGGAGCGTCCACGGATGCGTTCCCACGCTCCAGCGTGGGAACGATTGAAAACATAAATGGGAGTAGCAAGTGCGTTATTATTTTGATTGGGATCCCAATAAGGCAAAAACAAATCGAAAAAAACATGGCATTGGTTTTGAGCAGGCATCCACTATTTTCCTTGACCCAGGAATGATAAGCGTTTTCGATACCGAGCATAGCGAACATGAAGACCGATGGGCTACGATTGGAATTGACAAGAATGGCATTTTGTTGGTTGTAGCGCACGCTTTTCAGCAGTTGGATGCCGACTGTTGCAGGATTAGAATTGTTTCTGCCCGCAAGTCAACCAGAAAAGAGTCAAAACAGTATCAGGAGGAAAATAAATGAAAAAAGAATACGATTTTTCAAAAGGTGAGAGAGGTAAGTTTTATCGTCCAGATGCGGAACTGTATCTGCCTATTTACATCGAGCCTGACATGATGGAAGTGCTAAGAAAATTCTCAAAGAAAAAAGGCGTCGATGTCGCGACAATAGTAAATGAATGGATAAAAAAAGACATATCCATAGTAGAAACAATAACAAAATAACACATAACCAATCACGCCACAGGATGCGGCGAAACAACCGCCGCATCCTGTGGCGCTCTATCCGCGCAGCCGGGTAGGGTGGGCAACATCTTTTAGTTGCCCACCGCAATTGCCTAACAATCGCACTCCGCCGGACACGCAAAAACAGCGCGCCGCTGAGCTTGGTCGTTAACGCCATAGTATGCCCTAACGAAGCGCATCCTATGGCGCTCTATCCACGCATAGTCTATTTTCACCGCCCTTGGCGTCCTTCATGGGCCTCTGCCCCCTCAAGGGCGCATATTTATCTATCTTCCCTCCGTTTTCCAAGTGAAAAACCTTGACAACTACTTTTTACAGAAGATATCATCTAAGTTCCGTATTTTTTCTTACGGCGGCTGAAAAATCCATTATCAAAGAGCGTTTTGATGGAACAGCACCTGGCCGCGGAGTTCGTCAACAGGTTCGAGATAGAGCGCCCGCCGCTCCCGGCGCTCGCGCTCACCACTGACACCTCCAACCTGACGAGCATAGGCAACGACTACTCCTTTGACCAGGCATTTTCAAAGCAGGTCCGGGCTCTGGGCAAGGAGCAGGACGTCCTGTTAGCGATATCCACGAGCGGCAACTCGCCCAACATAATAAAGGCCGCCGAGGCCGCCGTCTCCATCGGCATGAAGGTAATAGCCTTGACCGGCAAGGGCGGAGGGGCGCTCGCGGAGAAGGCGGACGTGGTCTTGAGCGTGGACTCGAAGACCACGGCCCGGATACAGGAAGTCCATATAACCGTATGCCACATCCTGTGCGAGCTTGTGGATCACATGCTATTCCAGAAGGTTTAATGAAAAAATTCAAGCCGATATCCACAAAAGGGCTCAAGACTTACCCGCTGAGGGAGAGAAAGAGCAAGGTGCTCGTTCAGGACTTCGCCGGACTGCCGGAAAAAGGCGGCTCCATGAGGGGGTTCCTCGACTCCCTGCCCGATATCCTGGCCGCAAAGGACCTTAAGGCCGTTGCCGGGGCAATCGTTGCGGCCCACAAAGGCGGCAAGACAATCGCCCTCGGCATAGGCGCACACGTAATAAAGGTCGGCCTCGGCCCGGTGATAATAGACTTGATGGAGAGAGGCGTCGTAAGCTCCATAGCGATGAACGGGGCATGCGTAGTCCATGACTTCGAGACGGCGTACGCGGGCACCACCTCCGAGGACGTTGACTCCGAGCTCGGGAAAGGGGCCTTCGGCATGGCCGAAGAGACAGGGCGGCTCCTGAACAAGGCGATTAAAAAGGGGGCGAAAAAAGGCCTCGGCCGCGCGGTCGGGGAGATGATAGCGAGGTCCAAATTCCCGCATAAGGACTGTAGCGTCCTTGCCGCCGCTTTCAGGCATGGCATCCCGGCCACCGTACACGTGGCCATAGGCACGGACATACTCCACATCCACCCGTCCATGGACGGCAGGGCCACGGGCGAGGCCACCACCGTGGACTTCAAGCTCTTCGCCTCGGTAGTAGCCGCGCTCGAGGGCGGGGTATATCTCAATATCGGCTCGGCGGTCATACTGCCGGAGGTCTTCTTGAAGGCCCTTACCCTCGTGCGGAACCTCGGCCACGAGGTGAACGACTTTACGACTGTCAACATGGACTTCATCCAGCACTACCGCCCGTTGACTAACGTCGTAAGAAGGCCGACCATGGGCGGGGGCAGGGGCTTCAGACTGACCGGCCACCACGAGATAATGGTCCCGCTCCTCTACGCGGCGGTTATTGAGGGGATGTGATTTAAGGAAGCTCTGATTAATTATGTTTTTCTGTCATTCTGAGGAAGCGTAGCGACCGAAGAATCTCGTAACTTATTGATTTTATAGACGTTGAGATTCTTCGCTTTGCTCAGAATGACATGCTATTGCGAATTAATCAGGCATCTACACTAAAGGCAAGCCTCGGAGCAATTCCTTATGCTGGTTCTCTTTTGGCAGAATTAGCTGGAACAATTATCCCTAATCAAAGAATTAATCGGATAATTAGATTTGCCGAGATACTTGACAAAAGACTTGAAAAAATAGAAAAGGAGTTTATACGCTCTCAATTCCAAAATGAAAATTTCACAGATCTGCTTGAAGAAGGATTACGTCAATCTGCTCGTTCACTGACAGATGAGCGTCGAGAATACATTGCATCTATAATTTCGAACAGTCTCTCTTCAAAGGACATAGAATACCTTGAGTCAAAACATCTTCTCCGAATATTAGATCAAATTAATGATATAGAAGTTATTTGGTTACGTTTTTATCTAAACCCCACAATCGGTGGAGATAAAGATTTCCGTGAAAAGCATAAAGAAATACTAAAACCAATTACTCGCGCAATGAATACTCCTCAATCCATTAAAGATAAAGGTACGTTACAAGATAGTTACAAAGAGCATCTTGCACTATTGGGGTTATTAAAAAAAACCGTCTTCGAAACTAAAAATCCCAACCTGTCGTCTTTTGGAGAGTTGTTGCTCAGGGGAATTGGCTTAATTGTTAAAGGCGTTTAGGGTGCTTCATTGAATGGAATCGCAGAAAGGTAAAAACATCCGAACCGACGGACGGTTAACAAACCCATGAAGCAGAAACCCTGGTCAGGACGTTTCAAGGAATCCACAGACAGGCTCGTCGACGAGTTCAACGCCTCCATCTCGTTTGACAGGCGGCTCTACAGGCACGACATCCGCGGCTCAATCGCCCACGCCTCGGTGCTCGCGGACGCCGGCATACTGACGGACAAAGAGGCGCGGAAGATAATAGAGGGGCTTAAGGCCGTTGAGAAGGAGATCTCCGGCAAGAGGTTCGCGTTCACCCCTGAGATGGAAGACATACACATGGCTGTGGAGCAGAGGCTGACCGAGAAGATAGGCACGCTCGGAGGCAAGCTCCACACCGGCAGGAGCAGGAACGACCAGGTGGCCCTCGACTTGAGGTTATATCTCAAGGACGAGATATACGCGATAGCCGGGTTGCTCCACGAGTTCAAGAAGGCCCTTGTGGATGTGGCCGGAGACAACCTCGACTGCGTAATGCCGGGGTATACGCACCTCCAGCGGGCGCAGCCCGTGCTCCTGAGCCACCACCTGCTCGCGTACTACGAGATGTTCAAGAGGGACACCGGACGGCTACTTGACTGCCTTGAGAGGATGGACGAACTCCCGCTCGGCTCAGGGGCCCTTGCCGGGAGCCCGTATGACCTCGACAGGAGGCTCGCGGCGCGGCTCCTCGGATTTTCAAGGGTGACGGAGAACAGCCTCGACGGGGTGAGCGACAGGGACTTCGTGCTTGAGTTCATGTCCGCGGCCTCCATTATAATGATGCACGCTTCCAGGCTCTCGGAAGAGATAATCCTCTGGTCTACTCAGGAGTTCTCCTTCATCGAGCTATCGGACGCGTTCTCAACGGGGTCCTCCATCATGCCGCAGAAGAAGAACCCGGACGTGGCCGAGCTCGCCAGGGGAAAGACCGGCAGGGTCTACGGCCACCTCTTCGCGCTCCTGACCACCATGAAGGGACTGCCGCTCGCATATAACAAGGACATGCAGGAGGACAAGGAGCCGCTATTCGACGCCGTAGACACGCTCAAGGACGTTTTGATCGTATATCCTCCGATGCTCAGGACGATGAAGGTGAATAAGGAAGCGATGTTTAGCGCCACAAGCAAGGGTTTTTTAAACGCCACGGACGCGGCCGATTACCTCGTCAAAAAGGGTCTGCCGTTCAGGGAGGCGCACAGGGCGGCGGGCGCGGCGGTGGCGTACTGCATCGAGAAGGGGATAACGCTTGAGGACCTCGGCCTCGACGAGTGGAGGGGGTTCTCCAGGCTCTTCGGCCCTGACATAAGGAAGGCGGTATCCATAAAGAATTCGGTGGACGCAAGGAAGATATACGGCGGCACCGCGCTTGAGACCGTGAAAAAGAGGCTCAAGGCCGTAAAGAACGAGATAAAGAAGGGGATTTCCTGACGAATTGCAATAGGAGGTAAATCATGGCTGGATTTGGCCGGGCTTCCAAAATATCCTTTATATTCCCGCTTCTCCTCGCTTCCGTCCTCATGTTGGCAATATCCGGGTGCGGCAAGAAAGGACCGCCGCAGCCGCCGGACAAGGCGAGTAATTCAAATAGGATTATCAGTTAACCTTGATTATTCAGGAGGCCTTTGAGTAATGCACTTTTTCGGCTACAGGGGGAAGAACTTCTACGCCGAGGGCGTAAGCGTTGGAAAGATAGCGCGGGAGGCCGGCACGCCTGTCTATATCTACAGCGACAGGACGCTCAAGAGGCACTACCACGCCTTCTCCGCCGCTTTCGCAAAGGTCCCGCACCTCATATGCTACTCTGTGAAGGCGAACTCCAACGTCTCGGTGCTCGGCGCGTTCGCGGGGGAGGGGAGCGGCTTTGACATAGTATCAGGGGGCGAGCTCTTCAGGGCGCTCAAGGCCGGGGCGGACCCGAAAAAAATAGTCTTCTCCGGCGTCGGCAAGCGCGAGGACGAGATAGAGTACGCGCTCAGGAGCAGGATACTGATGTTCAACGTCGAGAGCCCGCAGGAGTTGAGGGCCATAGACAGGATAGCCGGGAGGCTGAAGAAAAGGGCCGGCTTCGCCATACGGGTCAACCCCGACGTAGACCCGAAGACCCACCCGTACATCTCAACGGGCCTTAAGAAGAACAAGTTCGGCATAGAGGCCGCAGAGGCCGTGAAGGAGTACATCTACGCGAAAAAGAGCCTCAAGAACGTAGACGCGATAGGCATAGACTGCCACATAGGCTCGCAGATAACACAACTTGAGCCTTTCGTCGACGCGCTTAAAAAGACGAGGGAGCTTTTTTTGACTTTACGCGGACAGGGGCTCGATATAAAATATCTTGATATGGGCGGAGGGCTCGGCATCACCTACGACCAGGAGGCCCCGCCGCACCCGAGCAGATACGGCGAAGCGGTTATAGAGGGGACAAAGGGGCTCGGGGTGACGTTGATATTCGAGCCAGGGCGCTCGATGGTCGGCAATGCCGGGATACTCGTGGCCAGGGTGCTCTACACCAAGGAGGGGACGCAGAAGAACTTCGTCATAGTAGACGCCGCGATGAACGATCTCGCGAGGCCGAGCCTCTACGGCTCATACCACGCAGTCAAGGCCGTAAAGGACGCGTACAAGGGGGCCGAGGTCACAGCCGACGTCGTCGGGCCGATATGCGAGTCCGGGGACTTCCTGGCAAAGGACAGGATAATACCGCGGGTAAAGCCGGGCGACTACATCGCGGTGATGAGCGCCGGGGCCTACGGCTTCTCCATGTCGAGCAACTACAACACCAGGCCGCGCGCGGCCGAGGTCATGGTAAAAGGCAGGGAGTACTCCGTCATAAGGGAGCGCGAGACGCTCAAGGACCTTATAAGGAACGAAAGGTTCGTCAAGGGCAAGGCCGCCAGGAAAAAGAAGCGGGCCTGACCCGCCGCAAGGCCGGGGTGAAGGGGGCAACGGAACCGTTGAACACCCCTGGGCCCAAGCCGCGTCCCTCACGCTCGCCATGCATGTCAAGACAGATGGGCTTTTGATTTTCGGCGCCACGCGGGCGGGGTGAACATGCATAGCGAGCGCATTCCCCGTAGCTTTGGCTATCGGGGTCAAGCGAGCGAATAGGAATAGATACTTCCTTATATGTCGAAGATTCCCCGCGGCTTGGGCATAGGGGAGCTTCAAGGGGGAAACTCTACGGGATGAAGATAAAGTTCACGAAGATGCAGGGCCTGGGCAACGACTTTATCGTCCTGGACCTGAGGGTGCAAGACCTCAAGAACGTCGCCGGGGCAGTCAAGAGGCTCGCCGCCAGGAGGTTCGGGGTCGGGTTCGACCAGGCGCTCATATTGAGGAAGTCGAAGAAGGCCGACTTCAGGATGGACATATACAATAACGATGGCACCAGGGTGGAGATGTGCGGCAACGGGATACGGTGCCTCGCCAACTATATCTGGAAGAGGGGGCTATCGAGGAAGCCGCGCCTCGACATAGAGACGCTTGCCGGCATAATAAGGCCGGAGAAGGCGGGCGCCCTCGTAAGGGTCGATATGGGGGAGCCGGTACTCGAGGGCAGGCTCATACCGACGGTTGCCGAAGGCGAGCTCGTAGACCGCCCGCTTGCGATAGGCGACAGGAGCTTCCTCATCACGTGCGTCTCCATGGGCAACCCCCACTGCGTCATCTTCGTCGACGACGTGGATGGGTTCCCGGTCGGGAAGTACGGCCCGCTCATCGAGACGAACAAGTTCTTCCCCAGGCGCACAAACGTCGAGTTCATAGAGGTGTTGAGCCCAGGGAGGCTCAAGATGCGCGTCTGGGAGAGGGGGGCCGGGGAGACGCTCGCCTGCGGCACCGGGGCGTCGGCCGCGGCCGTCGCGGCCGCCCTGAAGGGGCTTGCCAGGAGGAATGTCAGCGTGCTGTTGCGGGGAGGGGCGCTCAAGATAGAATGGACAAAAGACAACCACGTCTATATGACCGGCCCGGCTGAGGAGGTATTCACAGGGGTGGCCGAGGTATAGGGCCCTGTCGCGCATTGTATTAAAGACCGTCTTTACCATCAGGAGGAAAAAGAGATGTTCAAAGGCGCGCTTACCGCCCTCGTCACCCCGTTCAAGGACGGGGAGGTGGACGAGGCCGCATTAAGAAGGCTGATAGAGTTCCAGGTACGCAACGGCGTCAACGGGCTGGTCCCGTGCGGCACCACCGGCGAGTCGGCCACCCTGACCTACGAGGAGCACGACAGGGTCATCGAGCTGACCATAGAGGCCGCGGGCAAAAGGGTCCCGGTCGTGGCCGGCACAGGCTCGAACTCGACCGCCGAGACCGTAATGCTCACGAAGCACGCGCAGAAGGCCGGGGCCGACGCCGCGCTCCTGATAACGCCGTACTACAACAAGCCGACCCAGCAGGGGCT
>JACRNN010000216.1 GCA_016234955.1 Deltaproteobacteria bacterium
ATAGAGTTCGCCGGAGGGCTCTACGGCATGGCGTTGAACCTCGATGAAGACAACGTCGGAGCGGCCATCCTGGGCCCAGACTACACGATAAAAGAGGGCGACACCGTAAAAAGGACCGGCAAGATAGTCGAGGTCCCGGTCGGGGAGGCGCTCATAGGCAGGGTCGTCAACGCCCTGGGCCAGCCCATAGACAACAAGGGCGACATAGAGACGGCGGAATCCCGCCGCATCGAGATAAAGGCCCCCGGGATAGTGGCCAGGAAATCGGTCAAGGAGCCCCTCCAGACGGGCATAAAGGCCATAGACGGAATGATCCCCATCGGCAGGGGCCAGAGAGAGCTGATAATCGGCGACAGGCAGACCGGCAAGACCGCGGTCGCCATAGACACCATCATAAACCAGAAGGGGCAGAACGTATTCTGCATCTACGTCGCCATAGGTCAGAAGCAGTCCACCGTAGCGCAGATAGTGGAAAAGCTCCGCCAGTTCGGCGCGATGGACTATACCGTCGTCGTGGCCGCCACGGCAAGCTCACCGGCCCCGCTGCAGTATATAGCGCCTTACGCCGGGTGCACGATGGGCGAGTACTTCAGGGACAACGGCAAGCACGCCCTCATCGTATACGACGACCTCTCCAAGCACGCGGTGGCCTACAGGCAGCTCTCGCTCCTCCTGAGGAGGCCCCCCGGGCGCGAGGCATATCCAGGAGACGTATTCTACCTCCACTCAAGGCTCCTTGAAAGGGCCGCCAAGTTGAGCGACAAGCTCGGAGGGGGCTCGCTTACGGCCCTCCCGATCATCGAGACGCAGGCCGGCGACGTCTCCGCCTACGTCCCGACGAATGTCATCTCCATCACGGACGGCCAGATATACCTTGAAACCGACCTATTCTACTCCGGCATCAGGCCCGCCATCAACGTCGGCCTCTCGGTCTCCCGAGTCGGCGGCAGCGCGCAGGTGAAGGCCATGAAGTCGGTGGCCGGCACTTTGAGGCTCGAGCTCGCGCAGTACAGGGAGCTGGCCGCCTTCGCGCAGTTCGGAAGCGACCTCGACCCGGCCACACAGAAACAGCTCGCCAGGGGTTCGAGGCTCGTCGAGATATTGAAGCAGGGCCAGTACAAGCCCCTGCCGGTTGAAAAGCAGGTACTTATAATCTACGCCGCCACGAACGGCTACATCGACGCGTACCCGGTAAGCGCCCTCAAGAGGTATGAAGAGGAGCTCTACAGCTTCTTCGACACGAAGCACCCCGATGTGATAAAGGAGATGAGGGAGAAAAAGGCCCTGGACGCCGACCTCAAGGCCAAGGTCAACAGCGCCTTCGACGAGTTCAAAGGCCTCTTCGTCGCCGAAGGGAAATGAACATGCATAGCGAGCGCATTCCCCTAAGCCCAAGCTGCGGGGTCAAGCGAGCGAATAGACATATATACTCCGTTATATGTCGAAGATTCCCAGCGGAAAAGCCGCGGGGAGCTTCAACCCTCCCCGGGTTTAAGGCCCAAGGGGTACGGAACGTTAAAAAATGAACCGCCCCGCGTGCCAAGCTCCGGGGTATCCGTTTTTATCATACGATAGCCAAATTGCGCTGAATCATACTCAAACCCGGAAGATTCTAAAATATGCCAAGCCTTAAAGATATAAAACGCAGAATCAAGAGCGTAAAGAACACCCAGCAGATAACCAAGGCCATGAAGATGGTCTCCGCCGCCAAGCTCAAGAGGGCGCAGGACGAGATCGTGGCGGCAAGGCCTTACGCCGAGAAGATGCTCGCCCTCATATCTTCCCTCACCTCCAAGGCGGCCCCGGGCAGCCACCCGTTCCTTACCGCCACGGAGGGCAACAAGGTCGGCCTTGTCTTCATCACCTCCGATAGGGGGCTGTGCGGCGGCTACAACTCGGTGCTGGTAAGGAACGCGGACAGGTTCATATCCGAGAGGGCCGATGCCGCCATAAGCCTCTATCTCATCGGCAAGCGCGCGATAGAGCACTTCAAGAGGCGCCAGTTGGAGACGCTTAAAGCAAGGCCGATGGGCAGCGGCAGGCCCGATTACCCGGCGGCCGCGCAGGTGGCGAAGGACGTCATGGACGCCTATCTCAAAGGCGAGCTCAACGAGGTCTACATCATATACAGCGAATTCAAATCGGCCCTCGCCCAGAGGCCCGTCGTCCAGAAGCTCCTGCCGGTATCCGGCGTCAAGGGCGTCAAGGATGAAGAGGAAGCCGAGGCCGCGCCGTTCGAGTCGGAATCGGGGTCAAGGTTAGAATCGAAGCCGAAGCCGAAGCCAAAGTCGAAGTCGAAGTCGAAGTTAGAGCCGGGGTCATGGTCGGAGTCGGGGATTGAAGCGGCCAGGTTCGAGTATGACTACATCTATGAGCCGTCCAAGGAAGCGGTGCTGGCAAGCCTCCTGCCCAAATACATAGAGGTGCAGGCCTTCAGGGCCCTGCTCGAATCCTCCGCGAGCGAACACGGCGCGAGGATGACGGCGATGGACTCGGCCTCCAAGAACGCCGCCGAGATGATAGGCGCCCTCTCGCTCAAGTACAACAGGCTCAGGCAGGCCGTCATCACCAAGGAGCTGATGGAGATAATCGGCGGCTCAGAGGCGCTCAAGTCATAAATACATCATTATCAAAATTCTCCATCATTTATTACGGAGGGTTTTTAAGAGGTTGCTAAAAACCATGAATTTCGTTCAGGCTGCTCAAAAAGCTCCCGACCCATGCTTCTCGCATGGGTGCCCCGAGGCGTCGAGAAGCGAGGAATGAGGCGTACTTTGTACGTACGCCGCAGTGACGAGCGACGTAGCCTTCGAAGCAAATGGACTTTTTCAGCGGCCTGTCAATCAAGGAGGCTTTTCAAATGTCCACGAACAAGAATATCGGACGGATAAAGCAGGTCATCGGGCCTGTCCTCGACATCGAATTCGCGCCCGGACACCTGCCGGAGATATTCAACGCCGTAAAGGTCACGAACCCGTCCATCAGCTCCGAGAAGTGGAACCTTACCCTCGAGGTGGCGCTCCACCTCGGTGAGAACACCGTGCGGTGCATATCCATGGACTCTACCGAAGGCCTCGTCAGGGGGGCCGAGGCTATGGATACCGGGGACGGCATCTCGGTGCCCGTGGGAAAGCCCGTGCTCGGCAGGATAGTGAACGTCGTCGGTGAGCCGGTCGACGAGCTCGGCCCGGTAAAGTCCGAAAAGACTTACCCGATACACCGCCCCGCCCCGACCTTTGACCAGCAGTCCACCTCGATGGAGGTCTTCGAGACCGGGATCAAGGTCGTGGACCTGCTGACCCCGTACCTCAAGGGCGGCAAGATCGGCCTCTTCGGCGGCGCGGGCGTGGGCAAGACCGTCCTAATCATGGAGCTTATCAACAACGTCGCCATGCAGCACGGAGGGTATTCGGTCTTCGGGGGCGTTGGCGAGAGGACAAGGGAAGGCAACGACCTCTGGGAGGAGATGAAGGAGAGCGGCGTCATCAACAAGGCCGCGCTCGTCTACGGCCAGATGAACGAGCCTCCGGGAGCGAGAGCCAGGGTCGCGCTCACCGCTCTGACCATGGCCGAGTACTTCAGGGACGAGGAGAACCAGGACGTGCTCCTCTTCATAGACAACATATTCAGGTTCGTCCAGGCGAACTCCGAGGTCTCGGCGCTCCTCGGGCGAATCCCATCGGCGGTCGGATACCAGCCGACCCTCTCAACCGACGTGGGCGAGTTGCAGGAGAGGATCACCTCCACGACAAAGGGCTCCATAACCTCGGTCCAGGCGATCTACGTCCCGGCGGACGACCTTACCGACCCGGCCCCGGCAACGACGTTCGCGCACCTCGACGCAACGACCGTGCTTTCAAGGCAGATAGCCGAGC
>JACRNN010000224.1 GCA_016234955.1 Deltaproteobacteria bacterium
GCCGAGAAACCTCACCAAGGCGTGGAACTTCAGGGTCAGCAACTCCATTAAGGACATATACACGCGCATAACCGTCGGCATACCCGGCACGCAGATGCCTTCCTTCGCCGACCCGTCGAGCAACAAGAAGCTGACGGATGATGAGAGATGGGCCGTGGCCGCATATGTGAACTCGCTCGATGCCCCTTACAAGAAGCCCGGCGACAATACCGTCATAAGGGCGCTGCGCGTCGGGGGCGAGGTTCCGGACAACGCGGAGGACCCGGCGTGGGGCAAGGCGGAGTACAAAAGCTTTTATTTCGTGCCGCAGATTATAGCCGCGGAGCGGCATTTCAAGCCTTCGCTCGATAGCATCTCGGTTAAGGCCATCTATAACGACAAGGATATAGCATTGCTGCTCGAATGGGACGATAGGACCAGGAGCCTGCCAGGGGACGCAAAGGCCGTCGAGATAGCCGACGGCGAACTCTATGAGGACGCCGTGGCAATCCAGTGGCCTTCCGCCCTGAGCGACACCGAAAAGCCGTACTTCGGCATGGGGGACGTCTCCAGTCCCGTGAACATATGGCACTGGACGAGCGAGGCCGGGCTTACCGCGCCGCAGACCTTGAAGCTCATTGACGCGAAGGGCATCAAGAGCCGCGAAGCCCGGGATGCCGGGGCCTCAGGCCTCAAGGCAACTGGCGTCTACGGCAAGGGGACATGGCGGGTCGTGATGAAAAGGCCGCTTAAGACCGGCGCGCCTGAGAAGGACATCCAGTTCGAGGAGGGCAGGTACTTCCCAATCGCCTTTGCCGCGTGGGATGGGTCCAACCAGGAAAAAGGCTCCAAACACGTGATGACGACGTGGTACTGGCTCGTCATGCAGCCGAAGACAAGCGGCCTGGTATATTTATGGCCGGTGGGCGTCGTCCTCGGCATAGCAGGCCTCGAACTCCTCTGGCTGAAAAGCGCAAGGAAAAAGAGATAGACCGCCGCATGCCGGGAGCGGGAAAAAACAAGGGGCTTACGGAGGGCCTCCGTAAGCCTCTTACTCATTGAGTTGGCTGTGTTAAGCATGGTAGAGTGGAAGATGCTGATTTGCGGCTGTGGAGAGAAGTTCGGCAATCCGGAGGGCATCAATGCCCACAGGACGGCGTATGTCAATGAGGCCGTAAACCTGTATCTCTCGAGGGTTACGGATAGATACAGGACAATGGAACTGCTCTCCCATCATCTGCCAATGACCGAAGCGGATGCCATACTCGATAAGCTGGGCCGAACGTAAAGGCGGCGCCGCCGGCCCCGGCGATCGTTTAAGGTACGGAAAAGCATGACGGCAATAAAGTCTCAGCTCATAAGCCGGGCAAAGGGAAATATCTCAGATGAATTTTCTTAATGGGCTGAAATCGCGTCTTTCCCCGGTTCCCGCTACATGGCAAAAGGCGGAAACGCCGCTTCCCTTCCTTATTTCCTGGAATATAACAAAAAGATGCAACTTAAGGTGCGCGCACTGCTACCTTGACGCGAAAGAGCTTGAGGGCAATGACGAAACCACAACCGCGGATGCCAGGAGGTTTATAGATGAAATAGCCTCCCTCAACCCGGATGCCATGCTGATATTGACAGGGGGAGAGCCGCTTTTAAGGCCCGACTGCCTCGATCTTTCAAGATATGCGGAGGGGTTGGGGCTTACGGTCGTCCTCGGCACAAACGGGACGCTGCTGGACGCCAGAACCGTTGGCGAGCTTGGAAAAAACGGCATAAAAGGCGTCGGGATAAGCCTTGATTCAACGGCCCCGGCATTCCACAATAGATTCCGGGGGGTTGATAACGCCTGGGAGAGGACCGTCGAAGGCATAAAGCATCTTAAAAAAGAAGGGATTGACTTCCAGCTTCAGTTTACCGTTACCTCCGGGAACCGGGCGGACATACCCGGCCTCATCGGCTTCGCCAGAAAGCATGGGGCCAGGGCGGTAAACGTTTTTTTTCTCGTCTGCACCGGACGGGGGCAGAACATGACGGACCTCAAGCCGGAGGAGTATGAGGAAACACTCGATTACCTTGTCAGGGCTGAGAAGGAATTCGAGAGAGAGGTGATGGTAAGGGCGCGGTGCGCCCCGCACTTCCTCCGGGTGGCGAATAAGCTCAACCCCGGAAGCTCGACATTAAGAGGGCAGACGATCGGGTGCATAGCTGGCAGC
>JACRNN010000225.1 GCA_016234955.1 Deltaproteobacteria bacterium
AAAGCTCCCGTCTGGTCGGCTTGCGATATTGTTCAAAGGAACATTCGGCAAAAGTCTTCTGGCGCATTCGGTCAACCTCCGGGCTGCTTGATAATTATAAATTATCATAATGCCGGAGAAGAATAAATCAGAGATTCCTTAGCTAATATTTTATACACGGCAAGCCGCGGTGAATCATACCGGTAAGAGCTTATCAAAAAAGCCTGACAAGGCGCAAGGCCCCCTACTTGTCCTTCACGCACCTGAACCCGAAGTTGTTGTTCTTGGTCATGATGTGGAAGAATATCCTGTTATATGTCGGCGCGCTTATGCCGCACTTGTAATAGGTGCAGTCGTACCACGACCCCCCTCTTACGACCTTATACTTCTCTCCGTAGTTATCGTCGGGGTGCTTGTTGCCGGGGTAGGGCTTGAACCAGTCCTCCACCCACTCAAAGACGTTCCCGGCCATGTCGTAGACGCCGTATGGGGACTTGCCGCTGTCGAAACTGCCCACGGGCATCGTGTCTCCGTGGCCGTACTGGGGGGTGTTCCCCTTTTCCTTCGCGAATTTATTCCCCCACGGGAAGGTCCTGCCGTCTGTGCCGCGCGCGGCCTTTTCCCATTCCGCCTCGGTCGGAAGCCTCTTGCCCGCCCACTTGCAGTAGGCGTCCGCGTCGAACCACGATACGAACACGACCGGGTGGTGCGCCTTGCCTGGCGGTATCTTACCGTCCGTCCAGTTCTCCGGCGGCGTCATCTTCGTCGCGTCCACGAAGGCCTTGTACTTCTGGTTCGTCACCTCATACTTGTCGATGTAAAAGGCGTCGACGTCCACCTTGTGCGCGGGCTGACTTTTAGGCCACCACCCGTCCGACCCCATCGTGAACGGTCCGGCAGGGACGAGCGCCATGTCCCCGGTCGAGCCGGTCCCCTTGTCCTCCACGGCGCGCTTGACGGTCTTGACGGCATCCGAGCGCGTAGCTTCGTTCTTCGCCTCCTGCCTGTACCTGCCGTCGATGTCGAGGAACTTCGCGCTGTACCGGCTCCCGTGGCATCCGGAACAGACGCTGTCGAGCGTGTAATCGATGGAGAACTTCCTGTCGGGCGTATGGCACTTCGCGCACTCGGGCATGCCTGTAACAGGGTTATAGTCTTTCATTTCGGCGCCGGCGCCTTTCACGGAGACGACGCCGATGAAAAAGACCAGCGCCAGAGACGTCTTTGATATGAACCTCATTAGCTCTCCTCCTGAACATATCGGCGCTGATTGATACCATTATTTTTACCCCTTTTCAGCCGCATATTCAAGCCCTCATGCGCGCAAGGGCCCTTTTTCATGGCGGGGCCGCCGGAAAAGGCGCGTAATACTTATACGGCATTTCAAAAAACTTGACAAGTATTCTTAAATGTAGCATAAAATATATGCCCGTCAGGTCAAGGCTGGAATAGTCCCGGGGTATCCGTTTTTGAAATTTCCTCCAAACGGCCGCCACGCCATAAAAATAACCAAAAATTTTTCGGAAATTTTAACGGTGGCCGGGGGTTTTGGCATCTCAGTTAGAGGTATCCGCGGGACAAAGGCTCGATATTTCTTCTCAAACCCTGTACTTCATCGCATGACGGCAGGGGTTAAAATTCTCCGCGGCTTGGGCTTAGGAGAATTTTCAAGTAAGGAATTTATTGTTTGTAATTCGCTCGCTCCTCCCCGATAGCTTGGATAGCGGGGAATCCGCTCGCTATGCTTGTTCAATGGACAAAAAAATGTGGATTCCATCGATAAGACCATTTCTTTCAGCAGGCCGCCTCACCGGCTCCTTTATTATCATGCTGACGGTTGCCGCGCTCTCCGGGTGCTCAAACAACGCCAACAAGGCCCCCTCAGACAAGGCCGCCGCTCCCGGCGCCCAGGTGGCCGTAAAGACGACTCAACTCAGTGAGATAAAGGCCCAGCCCGGAGACCCGGCGGCCGGAAAGGCCGTCTACGAGCAGTACTGCCATTACTGCCACGGCGAAAAGGGCATGGGGGACGGCCCCATAGGCATCGCGATAACCCCGCGGCCGGCCGACCTCATCAATGACAGGAGCAGGCTGGCGAAGACCGACGAGCAACTCTTCTACTCCATCACCGAGGGCATCACCAGGGCTACCGGCGGCAAGGAGATGGCCATGCCGCGTTGGGCTGAGATACTGACGGAGAAACAGCGCTGGGACGTGCTTTCATACATAAGACAGCTTGAAAAGGAATACGGCGGCAAGGGTCCGGCTCCAGACGGCAAATAAGGACAATCGCGTCCTGGACACGCGCTCGACCGCGCCGCGTCGATACGACATAAGCAGGCTTTAGCAGGCTGTTGAAAAAGTCCATCTACCGCGTTGTCCGACCCGCACTGCTCGTGCGGGTGCCCCGGCTCGTCACTGCGGCGTATGGACAAAATACGCCTCATTCCTCGCTCCTCGACGCCTCGGGGCACCCATGCGAGAAGCATGGGTCGGGAGCTTTTTGAACAGCCTGAACGGACGCGAGGGTTTTTCAACAACCTGTTAGGAGGTAATAGATGACCAGTTTCACACGCGGCTCACTTAAGCTATTCTTCTTTTTGCTCCCCGTCGCGCTCCTCGCCGGGTGCAAGCCCTCCGCGCCAAAGGACAAGAGCATGGCGCTTATTCCCAAGGGGGAGTTCATAATGGGCAGCGACGACGTGGACGCCGATGCAAAGGCGTTGCAGTACGGCTCAAGGAAGCCGTGGTTCTCCAACGAGAGGCCCGCTCACAAGGTCCAGCTCGGCGACTACTACATCGACAAGACCGAGGTTACAAACAGGAGCTACAAGGAATTCGTCGACGCCACGAAACACAGGCTCCCGCCCAACTGGGAGAACGGCACCTATCCCGTGACCAAGGACGAGTACCCCGCCACCCACGTGGACTGGAACGACGCGGCGGCGTTCTGTAAATGGAAGGACAAGAGGCTGCCTACCGAGGCGGAATGGGAAAAGGCCGCCCGCGGCACGGACGGCAGGAAGTTCCCCTGGGGCAATGACTTCGACATAAAAAAGGTCAACACGCTCGGCACGTATAACGGGACCACCCCGGTAGGGTCGTTCCCTGACGGCAAGAGCCCCTACGGGGTACTTGACATGGCCGGCAACGCCTGGGAGTGGACGGCCGATTGGTACATGCCTTATCCGAACAATACATACAACGACCCGGACTACGGGCAGACGAACAAGGTCATCAGGGGGGGCGCATGGGGAGGGATAGGCCAC
>JACRNN010000226.1 GCA_016234955.1 Deltaproteobacteria bacterium
CCAGGGCCGCGGGACTCGGCCTTAAAGACGTCTACTCCGCGATCGAGTCCTCCACGCACAGGCATGCCGCCCTTGACAGGGGGTGCGGCATATGCCATGTATACGCGGCCATAAAACGGAACCGCGTATGGGAGGTAGGCTCTCCGTACCGGCAGACCGAGACGATATTTTTAATACAGGGACTATCCATAGACAGAAAATACTCCATCGAGGCCAACGCAAAGGACGATTCCGGCAACAAGGCCAGGCCGCAGACGGTGGAGGTGTCATCGCTCAATATCGCCGCGGCCGTTGAGAACAGCGGCAGGCCTCCCGTAATACTATCCGCCTCAATCGATGACATGAGGCAGACCACGTTTATGGAGGCGGTCATACGCTGGGAGACGGATGCGCCTACGAACGGGATGCTGGAGTACGGGCCGACGTCGAAGTACGGGGACATGGTCTCCAACGAAAGGACGTTCGTACGGGAGCACGTCCTGAGGATTTCCGGGCTCGACGCAGGGAAGAAGTACCACTACCGCATAACCTCTGTCGATATATTCGGCAACGCGGCGGTCTCCGGCGACTATACGCTGGACACCCGCGACGTCTTCAAAAGGACGTCGTCCGGCGGGAGGGATCTGCAGATAAAAAGAACGGGCTCGGCCCCGCAGATACTTGACGTAAAGGTGTTCAGGGTCAAGGGTGGCAAGGACGTTTACCTCAAGATAATAACGGACATCCCCGTCCAGGCGTATATGAGGATAAACGAGCCGTCGGAGATGGACAAGCACGGGTTCGGCCTCCAGCCGGCGCGATACAGCACCATAGACACATGCATCAGGTGCCATCCACAGGGCATATCCCATCCCGTGGGCGTAAGGAGCAGAGGGGATGTGCAGATACCGCCGGGCCTCCCGACCATAGAGGGCGGCTTGATGACCTGCACGACCTGCCACTACCCTCACTCCAGCAACACCGCGTACCTGGTCAGGCTGGACCCCCAAAAGGACCTCTGCGACGCATGCCACAAGAACAAGATATGATATGGAGCCGGCCGGCTCCGTCCGGCCTAAAATTAACAGAGGATCGGTGGAATGGAAAATAGAAGAAGATTTCTGAATCTTTCCATCAAGAAACAG
>JACRNN010000227.1 GCA_016234955.1 Deltaproteobacteria bacterium
ACGGCCGTCTCGATGGTCGAATATCCGGTAATGATTATCACCAATATCGACGGGTCGAGCTCCTTTATCTTCATCAGAAGCGTGATACCGTCCATCCTGGGCATCATAAGGTCCGTGATGACGATGTCATACTTCTCCATCCTGAGCCTTCTTATGGCCTCTTCACCGTCCCGCGCGATGGAGGCGGAGTATCCCCATCCCCCGGCGGCCTCGGCGAGCAATTCTCTCAGTGCGGAATCGTCGTCCGTAATCAGAATTTTAAAACCGTCGGCCATTTATATGCAGACCCCTTCTCTGGATTCTTTTTCAACAAACACAGCGAACGGAGAATTCCAACGTTCTCAAACCTCCTTGGTGCTTCAAACCCCGGAGGTCTTTCAACGTTCTGAAACCTTCAGGGTGCTTCAAACCCCGGAGGTTTCACTCCTCTACCGCCCCCTGCGCTCACCCTTGCCCGACTCTGAAATAGATGCCTTGACCTGGCCGAGGATGTGCTTTTTCTTGCCCTCTTCGGATATCGTGACGATATCCCCGTTGCTCGTGCCGGGCTTCTCCGTGTGGTTTGCGGCGTGCCTGTTCAATAACCTGTTCATAAGAGGCGACCCATGTCCAACACCGTCTACACCTGACATACTTACACCTCCTTACCTTGATTCCCTTCTCTTCTTTTATCGGCAGACGCGCACAAAATCTTTAGGGATATTTTTGTCTCAGTCATGGGTTTGATGCCAGGGGGGGAAGCGTTCCGGAAGGGAGTGCGATAAACCTTGATGATGCGAATGCAATTTTAAGAAGCCGGCGCGCCCGCCTCTTGTTCAGCGGGCCATATTTGCAGGACCAGTCTACCTTGCGGTATACGCCTTGACGGCCTTTGTCCCGTTTTTTATCTTCTCTATCCTGCCCTTTATGCCGTTGAGTGCGCCATCTATATTCATCCTCAGCAGGGTGTCGTTCTCCTCTATCTCTTTTACGACAGGGCGCAGGGTCTCCCTCGGCGGGGTCTCCCCTTCAAGGGCCTTGATCTCGACGAATATCCTCTCCCTTTCGAGCTGGAGCGCGGACAGCTCCTCCATCCGGTTCTCCTCAAAGAGTTTTTTCTGGGCGTTTGATATCTCAAGCACCCTGAGGAGCTTTTCCATGAACCTGCCCGTCTCACAGCCCATTGGCAAGCACCCTCGGCTGCGCCTCTTTACCGGGCTGCGCGGCCCTGTCGGTTGCGATAGCTTCCCATCCGGCTTTCAACTCTGTCATGATCCTGTTCACCACCTCGAGCGGCGCCGGGTTGTTCCTCAGGTTGGCGCGCATGAGCTGCTCTGTGGCGAAGTCGTAGAGCCTTGCCAGGTTCCCGGCTATCTCCCCTCCCTCTTCCATGTTGAGGGCGTTGGATAGCTCGCTTATTATCGCAAGGGACCTGTTTATGAAGTTGGTCCTGGCATTCACGTTCTTATCCTCTATGGCCTTCCGGGCGCACTTGTTGAACCTTACGACCCCTTCGCACAGCATTATCACTATACGGACCCTGTCGGCCGTCATAATCTGTATTTCCTGATACTTACTGAAGCTGTTCATTAAAACCTCCCTATAACCCCTTCAAATAATTGCCCTGGGCCTGAAGGCCGGCGAGCATCGTCTCGAGCGCCGTGAATTGAGACCTGAGCTGTGTTTCGTACGCCGTAAGATCGGTCTCCTTGTTGGTTATGTCCGACGCCAGCGAGTTGATGTTCTTCGTAAGGCCGTTCTGTTTGGACTTTATCCTGCCGTCCGCGTAGTCGGAGATGTTGTTGGCCATATCGTAGACGAGCTTGCCGAACCCGGACGTTGTAGTCCCTTCGGTAAACAGGTTCACGACGTCATTGAAGTTCGTTGAAAGGGCGCTTGAGAGCTTCGAGTCGTCCACGGACATCACGCCCTCGGTATCGCTCGATATGCCGGCGTGGATGAGCCTGCTCATGGTGTCCGGGAGCCCGGAGACGGCCCCTGTCATGGTGCGCCTCAGATCGTCCCATATCGACCTTGCCACAGGGTCTCCGAAGAACGCGCCTGAGGTCTTGGTGGTCTTGTCGTACCTGTTGTTGGCCTTTATCGCGCTTACGACGGAATTATATTTGCTCACGAAATCGGATATCTTCGACTTTATCGCGGAGGTGTCGCGCGCCACCGTCAGCGTCACTGTCTTTGTTGCGTCGGCGCTCGTGAGGCTGAGGGTCACTCCGGTAATGGCGTCCGACACCGTGTTTGAAGACCTTGTCATCGAAAGGCCGTCGACCGAGAATGAGGCGTCCTGGGCCGCCTGGAGGGTCGTGGCGAAGTTGAGCGAGGTGTCGTTCTGTGTTATCGTTACGGCGTTTGACGTGCCCGTGGAGTCGCTTGTGAGTATGAGCCTGTAGGGGTTGGGGGACGACCCGTCGTTTACGATGGAGGCCGTGACGCCCGCCTTGAGGGCGTTGATGGAGTCTTTCAGGCCGGTGAGCGTGGTCGTGGCGTCAACGCTTATGGACTGCTCTGTTCCTGAGCCTACCTTGAATTTGAAAGACCCCGCCCCGGCGGCGACGGTCGAGGTATCGGAGGCAACGCCGTCGGCCGCTATCTTATGGGCCTTGGCGAGCGCGCTGACTACAATATTAAATGTCCCGCTCGATGCGCTCGAGGAGGCCGTGGCGCTTAAAAGTAACGTGTCTGAGGACGTGGCGGTGAATACGTTGAAACCCGAGGAAGTCCGGAGGGCGTCCGCGGCTGTCTTCAGGTCGAGCACCTTGGAGTTGAGCGTGGAATAGGCGGAGTTGGCGCTCTCAAGCGTTGACTTCTCCCTTGAAAGCTGCTGTATGGACTGTCTTCTGATGCCGACAAGCTGGGTTATAAGGGACTGGTAGTCGATGTTGCTTATCATCCCTGAAGTCGCGGATATAGACATAGAGGTATCCCCCGTGGAAAGGGCCTTGTTTTAATAGAAGGATTGCGTCCCTGTCGCGATTTAAAAACGCCGTTATGTCTTTGTATTGAAAAGGACCCCTATTATCTCGTCCATCCTCTTGCTGATCTCCAGCATCTCTTCCGACGGCACCTGTCTAATAACCTGACCGCTGTCCGGGTCTATTATCTTTACGACCACTTTTTTAGATCCGCTGTCGACCTCGAGCCTGAGTTCCGTATTGAGCCTCTTGAGGTGTATCTGTATTTCCGAGGCAACCTTCTCAAGCTCCTTTGGAGGAATGTCCCTTTTAACGTCCGACGCATCCTTGAATAAAACCGCCCTGTCTTCAGCCGTCCTTTTCGCCTGCGTGCCGGAGTTCCGCACATCGGCATGATACTCAGGAACCGGCAGGGCCGCATTCTTTACCGCCAAATCGATACTCATAAGACCTCCTAAGGCCGGGCCGGGGGATAATCCCCCGGCATGACCTTAAAAGCGCCTGCTTCAGCTATCTCAGCAAGGTAAGAGCCTGCTGCGGCAGGGTGTTCGCCTGAGCGAGCACCGAGGTGCCGGCCTGGACCATTATCTGGTTCCTTGTGTATATTGAGGTCTCATAGGCGAAGTCCGCGTCTCTTATCCTTGATTCCGCGGACTGGAAGTTCGTGAAAGTCACCTGCAGGTTGTTCAGCGACACCGTGAGCCTGTTCGCGGAAGCGCCGAATATGGCTCTTGCGTCGTTGACCGACTTGAGGGCGGCGCTCACCGCGTCCAGAGCGCTCAACGCGCCCGTGACGCTTGTCAGGATTCCAGCCGTAAGGCCGAGGGAGCTGACCGTGGTGAGGGCGTTAAGGGTTATGCTCAACTGGTCGTTCGATGAGTTCTTGAACCCGATGAACATCGTTAGAGAGGTTACGCTGCCGTTTAATATCTTGTAGCCCCCGAACTCCGTGGTGTTCGCTATCCTGTCTATCTCGCTCGCCAGCTTGTCGTACTCGTTCTTGTAGTAGTCCCTGGTGTTGGTGTCGAGAGTGCCCTGCGCGGCGCTGGCCGCGAGTTCGCCCATCCTCGTGATGATGTTGGTGATCTGCTCGGCGGCCTTGTCGGCCACCTCCATCGTGCTGGCGCCGTCGTTGATGTTCCTCATCGAGGCCTGGATCATCCTGGACTGGCTCTTTAACTGGTCGGCCCTGGCAAGACCGGCGGCGTCGTCGGCGGAACTGTTGATCCTGTAGCCGGAAGAAAGCCTCTGCACGCTTAGTTTTAATTGGGAGCTTGAAGTGGAGAGGTTGGCTTGAGCTACTAATGATGCGATGTTGGTGTTGATGACCAATGACATGGTGTACCCTCCTTAGTGTTTGTATCCGGCATCCTTGCCGTTTTTTTGGACTTTTTTTGAGGCTCTCAAGCGCGGCCTTGCGTCATCACTCCTTTCCGGCCAGGTATCGCCTTCCGCCCCTTAATAACCTTATCGGCGACGTCTTTAGAAACTTTAAGGAAAAAATCCAGCGCCTCAGCCGTTAAATAGCTTCTCTTCCATCTCATTTATGACCGGCGCTATCTCATACTCCAGGATATCGGCTATGGAGACCATATCGCCTGTATCCCTGGCGGCCCTTACGGACTCAAGGCGCTTCAGCAGGAGCGCATAGTATTGCTCCGGGTCCTTCTTGAAAATTGACAGATTGTGCCTGCTATTCCACATGAAAAGCGCGTTCATCGTCTTTATTATCTCCACCAAGGCCTGAAGGACGGAGTTAAAGCCCTCTCCCCCTACCCCGCCGAGCCTTATCTCATGGACGCAGGAGGCGATGTTCTCCCCTGTCACCATCATATATTCCTTAAGGATATTAAGCCCTTCAAGGGCGCTCGCCTCGAACGTGGATGCGGAGAGCCTGACCTCGCGGCAGCCGGAGAGGCCGCGCTTGAGCACGGAATCCAGCCTGAAGTCCTCTATCGGCGCGCCGTCTATCGACAGGGCTGAGATGAAGGCCTTTGAGCCCTTCAAATCCTTCTCTACGGCCGTGACCAGGTCCCCCACGGTTGAATCGTTCCCGGTATCTTCAAAGTCGAGCCTTACGCCGTTAAGATATATGTCGGCCATATTCTTCAATCTCCTGTTCAAGCCAGGGCCTCTACCGGCCCAGGGCCGCGTTATTCTCCTTGATGAGGCCGATGGAGGCGTTCAGCTCGGGGATGAACTTGACGCACATCTCCTCTATCTTACCGTAAGAGCTCAATACGTGATTCAGCTCTTGCTCGAATGCCTCGGGGCTGTTTTCATCGTACTCCCCCCTCTGGTGCTCCTTCAGCTCGCACGTAAGGCCGGTGACGGTCTCCCATATGAAGTTCGCTTTGTCGGTCTTTTTAAACAACTCTTCTTCAAGCCGCCTTATCTTATCGACGTGTTTCTTAAGCTCCAGGGTCAACCCATTGTCCTTGAAGCTCTTTTGCGCGGCCCTGGCCTCTTTCCGTATCCGGGCGGATAAATTTTTAATCTCCCTAACCCCGCCGCAGAGCTCCTCAAAGGACGAAAGAAGGGCCGGGAGGTCCGGCGGCCTGCGTCTATTCACGGCCTCTTCCATGATATCGTCCACGTTGACCTGGCCGCGGACGTATTTATCAATGGCCTCTTTCAGGGGTATATGGTCCATGCCCTCTATGAACGCCCCGCCCTCGGTGGAGTTGATGACCTTGAGCCCCTTGGGACCCTCCTTCTTCAGATATCCCATGTAGCTCTCGAACCACTGGTGGAAGGTGACCCAGTCGTACTTGCTCGCCACCGGCTTTCCGTCAAGGCCCTTGAGCCAGAGGAGCTGATGGGTCCCCGTTATCTTCTCAGGCGCCGTCACGTACTCTTCCTCGGTGACGACCTGGCCGCCGGCCGCGTCTATCCTTATCTTCTGCTCGCCGTAGACCCCTCCTCCGACGTGGGTGGCGCCATCTCCGAATGCGAGGTCCTGCCCGACGAATATTATCGGGTCGCACCCGAACATCACCCCCATGTCGAGGGCGGTGGTCGTCACGCTCCCGCCGGTCGAAGCGAAATAGGAACAGCCCCAGAGGTACGCCTGGGCTATGCTCAATGTAACGTAACCGTTGAAGAAAGTGAACTTGCCGAGCATGTCTCTATCGAACATGGCGGGGTGTGAGACCTCGGCGAGGACGAGCCTGGTCTTTTTGTCCTCAACGCCGTAAGTGAAGTACTCCGGCAGGTCTATCCTCTCGGCGGCTATCACGAGGTCCGGTATCACGCCCATCCCGACCAACGGGAGGTATGCCGTTATGGCGGCCATTATCAACGCCTTGCCCTTCAACTCCCTCAAAAGTTGTCCGTTCTTTTTGAGAGAAGGCCCGGCCCCGGCTATGACCATCGGCACATCCCTGAAGGAATTCCTCAACGTGTCTATGGGCGGGTATTTGACGAAGCTCCCGATGTTCCTGAAGTAGTTCTCTATCCAGCCCAGGCGCGAGGTGATGTTGGTCTTTATGGCGACCTTGTTCGTGATATGGGCGTTTTGCACCCTGTTCGTCAGGTCGGATAGCTCTCCGGGAAAGCTCAGCCCGTAGGGGGTCAGGTGATAGCAGACGAGGTTATCGAACCCGTCCACGTGGCCCCTCACCGCGTTTATCACCGACGGGATATCGACGCACAGGAAGACGTTTTCAAGGAGGTACGCCGCTGAAAGGTCTATCTTTTGAAGCACTGAGGCGAGGACTTCGATGGACGGCTCGTATACTATTATCTTCTCCTTTTTTCCCTCGATGAGCGTCCTCAGGAGATATCCGCACCCCTGGCCGAAAAGTATCACCCAGTCTGGCTTCCTGTGGAGTATCTCGCCGGCCTGTATGGAGGCCTCCCTCCACGGGTCGTAACGGCTGTGGAAGTACCTGCCTGAGCGCCTGAACGTAAACTCCCCGCTCCCGGTGGACTCGAGCTCAACGGGACCTCTATCGAGGGAGAGGAGCCTCTCGGCAAGGACGCGGTCCTTGCCCGCTATGGCATCACAGTTTGCCTTAAATATATCCATAAACCACCTTATTTATTTTTTAACGTTCTGAAACCTCGGAGACCTTTGAGCCGAGGGAGGTTTTTAGCGTTCTGAAACCCCGGAGACCTTTGAGCCGAGGGAGGTTTCACTTCAGGCTGCCTCTAAAAATCAGTTTTTTAGTTTCTGAAGCCTCGGTGGCTCCCATGCCAATGAGGGTTCATCTTTTCTGAGGTCGAGGCAGGGGCGAGTGAAACCTCTCAGGGCTGAAGGCCCAAGGGGTTTCAGAACGCTAAAATAAAAAGCGGAGCATATATGCGAATATGTGAGCATTTTATTTTCGCCCCAACAAAGAGATCAGGAAAAAGAGCTCCATGCGGTGTCGTCCACCTCGCCAAGGGAGTGGTAGAGCCTCAGGAAGAAGGTCTCTTCAGGTCCGACCCCCATGAACCTGACCATCGGCACGGAGAAGAGCCTCGATTTGTCGGATGAGAACTCTATCGCCCTGGAGGCGTCGCCTATCCTGACCCAACCCTCGGTAGCGCCCAGACAGCTCGACGCCGAGACGGACTGGCTTACGGGCTCGTCATGGCTTATCTCATGGCCCTTGAGATAAAACCTCTCAACGTCAAGGCCGCCGTTGACGGTCTCGATCCACAGGCTGTCGATATCGAAGCCCTCCGGCATCACTGTGAATATGCCGAGCCTCAGGGAAGACGCCAGCAAGCCGTTTACCTTGAGCCTGTACGAAACCCTTATCTCAGGGGTTGCCTTGAAGACCTCGTAGCTCTTCCAGAGCGTGCCTATATCGAGCGGTATGCGGACGGCCACGATTACCGACTCTGAAGTCTCGGTAACGACCGGCTCGACGTCTCTCATGTCCGTAGTCTTCCTGCCGTCCCTTGCCACGTGTATGAGGTGGCCTGTGAAAAAATCGGCCCCGAGGCTTATGTCGTCGTAATAGCCGTGGGCAAGGGTGCCTATCAGCGGACGCTTCGATACTGCCGGGAAAACGGCGGACCTTATGGCGCATCCCTTGTTCGTCAGGAACTCGATATCGACCTGTCCGGTAGAGACCGAGAGCGTGTGGACGCCCCTTTTTATAACGGCGCTATTTACATCAGCCGCCCCCGCGGACTCGCGCGCCGCGCGCCCGGCCGGGTGCGCGGACAGAGTGGCGGCAAAGGACTTCAATAACTCACATCCTTTATCAATATTGATTTCTAACTTATTGTTTTTCCGGTGCTTATTCAGTGACAGTTTTTCAAGTAAGCGTTCCGTCTCTATCGTAAGCCAACCCATCCTGTTCTGGAAGTAGAGGAACTTCTCGTCAATCGTATTCGTCCTGAAATCGCTCCCCCAGAGGTCGCAAAGCGTCTCTTTGAAGACTCGCATGGCCTCCTCATCCACACTCCCCCCCTCGGCAAGCCTTCTTATGTTATCGTACGCCCTGTAGCACTCGGAATTGAGGTGCACGCTGTCCCTGCCGGCTACGGCCCACCGTGCCGGGTTGTACTTCTCCTGTTTTTTGCATACCACCGGGGTCTCGACGGATTCGAGGCTTATCCTGTTGAACGCGTTGGCATGGCCCTTGAAGCCCTCTATGACCGCGGATGGCGGCGCTATCCCGATATCCGCGTTCGAGGCGATCTTTCCGAGAAGCTCGGCCATGAACGCGTATTCGTTGGACGGAGCAACGTCCTGGCCGGGTCTGTAATCAAAGACCTCGGCGTCGTTCGTATAGAGGCCGAACGCCCTCTGTTCGCCCCCGTCGATATGCGAGGACAGGTAGTCGAGATACTCCTCTGTCGTAATCTCCCTGTGTATGCACCTCTGGAACTTCTGGAAGGCTATGGAGTGGCTCCAGAGGACGTTTATCTCGCCCTTTATGCCAATCGCCCTCTGCGGGTAGTACTTGTACTCCCTCGGATACCGGTTGTGCTGGAAGGAATTGTCCCAGTCCATGATTATAGTCTCGTAGCCCGCCTCCCTGTATATGTCCGGCAGGCCCCTGGAGTACGTCTGCTCATTGACAAGGGCGATCCCCGGCCTCCTGCCCAGGAGCCTCTCGTACCACCTGTTGCCCGCCTCGAGGTTCCACCTGTTGACCTCGGCCGGGATGAGCGGGAATATGGCTTGGGAATACCCGGAGCCGATGAACTCGCACCTGCCCTCGTCCCAGAGCCTCTTTAGCCTCTCCACGAACGCCGGGTCTATCGCGTTGGCGGCCTTCAATGTCCACGCCGACATCTCTATACCGAGCGGATGGCCGGCCTCGCACAGCCTGAGAATCGGCCTGTAGCACCTCTCGATGACCGAGCGATAGTCCGCCTCCGGGATCGATGAAAACGCGAGGTTGCAATGGAATACGCTGTATAGTTTGAGTGACGGCAATGGAGTTACCTCAAAAAAACTCTATTCAGACCGAGACCCCTTCCGCGGGCCCGGTCTCTATGACTATCTCCCTGACGGCCTCCTCGGCCCTTTCAACCGCCTCCACGCGGGTCTCGCCCTTTGTTATGACGAAGCCCGCCCTCCTGGTGTGGTTCGTGACCGGGCCTATGACGTCGCCCGCCTTTACGAAAAACCCTATCCTGTGCACCCACGGGGCCCCGTTGAACATCTCAAGGTTCCTTATGTCCACGACCCTTCCGGGCCTGGGGAAGAAGTACCGTATGGCCACCCCTTGCCAGTACCTGGGCGTAAGGTCCTCTCCCCTCACCTCTTCTCCGAGCGCGATCCTTATGGCCGCCCCTACGAGGTCAACGCCCGTGGCAAGCGGTATCTGGTCTGTCGAGAACCAGCCCCCTGATAGCCGGGCCGCCACCTCTATGACCATAGGGCCCCTTCTGGAGAGCACCATGTCCCCTTTTACTATCCCGTTTTTTATCCCGATGGCCCTGCCCGCGTCCTCGGCCATGCGCGACACGCTCCGCCTCTCCTCATCTGTCAGCACCGAGGGCTGTTGCCCGCCGTTCTCTATCATGTACGGGGCGAACGCGTCGATAAGCTCGTAGTTCCGGTCGGTGAACCCGGGGGTGTATCCCCTGTCCCCCATCAGGACCGATTCAGTGCTTATCTGCGGCCCTTCTATGTACTCCTCCACCATGACCCTTTTTCCCGGCGAGCAGGCGATGGAATGGCCGAAGGCCCACTCCGGGTCCACGGTTGAGTCGAGCCTCAAGACACCCCTTGCGCCCCTGCTGTCAACGGGCTTTATGACGAGAGGGAGGCCCCTTTCCTTTATGATGCTCTTCAGTTGCGCCACGGATTCAACGGCGCTGAACCACGGCGCCGGTATATTCGATTCGACAAACCGCCTCTTCATGGCGAGCTTGTCAGAGGCCAGGGCCGCGGTCTCTACCGTTATCCCCGGAAGCCCGAGCGAGGAGGCTACCGTCGCAACCGTCACCGGCACGTCTGAGGCGATGGATATGACGCCGTTGACAGGCCGGTTCTCCCTGCTGTACTCAAGGGCCGCCTTCGCCGTAGCCGCGGCGTCATAGGTGGACGCTATGACCCTGTCATCCGCGAACGCGAAGCCGGGGGCTTCCGCGTCCATGTCGCTTACGACCACGCGCAGGCCCATCTCCTTCGCCCTCTTTATCCCGGGCACTGCCTCCACACCGCCGCTCACTATCCAGAGGGTCTTATCCAAAGTACATGCCGCCGTTCACGTTTATAGTCTGTCCTGTTATCGACCCGGCCCTGTCCGACGCTAAAAAACATACTGCGTCAGCCACCTCCCCGCACGTTGATATCCTGCCTATGGGGATGTTCTTGACCTTCTCCAGCCCGGCTTGCGACTTTAGCTCCCTGGCCGTCATATCGGTATCCACAAGGCCGGGGGCCACGGCGTTGGCGGTTATGCCGTTCCTCCCGTATACCTTTGCGAGCGACCTTGTAAGCCCTATGAGCCCGGCCTTGGACACGGCGTAGTGTACCTGGTTGACCCCGCCCCACTGTCCCCCGATGGAAGTTATGTTTATAATCCTGCCCCACCCCTTCCGCACCATGTCGGACAGGACCTCCTGCGAGCAGGCGAATGCGCCCCTCAGGTTCACCCCCATCACACGGTCCCAGTCCCTGTCGGTTATATCCTCGAATGGCTTCTCCTGCGCCATCGCCGCGTTGTTGACGAGTATATCTATAGGGCCGACGGCGCTCCTAACCTCTCCGATGACGCGCCTTACGCTCTCCCTATCCTCACCCTTCATACAATATGCGGCGGCGGCCCCGCCCGTTGCGGATATCTCTCCGACCACGCCGTCGGCAAGGGACTTGTTCGAGTTGTAGGTGAGGGCTACAAAGACGCCGTCCCTTGAGAGGGCCACGGCTATGGCCCTGCCTATGCCCCTGCTCCCGCCCGTTACGAGGGCGACTCTCCTGCCGGTCTTGGAGTTCATAACGAGCGCCTTCTATTTTGCATAAGGCCACATCCTGTCTATGGTCTGCCCGGCCAGCAGCATGGGCGAGATATCCTCTTTATAATCCACGATGCAGTTGACGAGCGCCGGGCCATTATATTCGATGGCCGCCTTTGCCGCGGGCTCAAGGTCCCGCGGCCTATCGACCGTGAAGGACTTTATGCCGTAGGCCTTTGCTATGGCCGCGAAGTCCGGGTTCTTCTTGTTCCCGGTCGTCGGGTCCGTCTTCCAGTTGAAGAGCTGGAACTGGGAGACGAGGGCGAGCCTCGAATTGTCGAGGACGAATATCTTTACGGGGG
>JACRNN010000228.1 GCA_016234955.1 Deltaproteobacteria bacterium
CGCCCTTTCTTATCCTGATCCTGCCCATGGGCAGGTCGCAGTCGTCATAGACGACTACTATGGATTCCACGCCGACGCGGTACCGCAGGCTGAACCTGGCCAGCGCCTCGCCGCTCAAATTCATAAAGGTCTGGGGCTTGAGAAGGACCACGTCCTCACCAGCCAACAGGCCCTCCGCGTAGAGGGCCTTGCCAGACCTTTTGAACTTGACTCCGCAGGCTTCGGAAAGCCTGTCTATAAGCATGAACCCTACGTTATGCCTCGTATCCTCGTATTCACTGCCGGGGTTACCCAGGCCTGCGATAAGGAACAAGCTGTTAGCCTCAAGATATTTTTTGGTAATTCCAGGGACCCCAAAGGGCGCGGAAAGAGAAAAAGCGGATTACTCCTCCTTCTTCTCCTCCTCCTCTTTCTCTTCAAAGCTCTTCGCCAACTCTGCCTGCACCTCTTCGGCCGTCTTGGGCGCGACCTCGGCGGTCGGGGCGACAACCGAGACGATGGTCATCTCAGGGTCGTCGATAGCCCGTAAGCCCTCCTTGAGGACTACGTCTCTTACGTGCAGCGACTGGCCGATGCCAAGGGGAGTGACGTCTAAGTCCACGCTGCCCGGGATGTCGGACGGGAGACAATCTATCCTTATCTTCCTCGTCTCCTGCTGGACTATGCCGCCGAACGCCAGGCCGACGGCCTTGCCCACGATGTGCACGGGGACCTCGACGGTTATCCTGTGGTCCATTTGTATGGCGAAGAGGTCTACGTGCTGTATCCCGCCATTCACGGGGTGGCGGTATATGTCCTTGAACATGACCGTAGTGCCCTTGTCGCCCTCGAGGCTCAGGTTTACGAGCACGTTGCCGCCCGCGGCCGTGTGGAGCACCTTTTCAAGCTCCTTTGTGTTCAACGCGAGGGACACGGCGCCTTTTACGCCGGTGCCGTAAAGCACGGCCGGCACCATCCCGCCCCTGCGAAGCCTTCCGGCAGGACATTTGCCGGTCTGTTGCCTGGCC
>JACRNN010000229.1 GCA_016234955.1 Deltaproteobacteria bacterium
CTCGGTCCAGGCGATCTACGTCCCGGCGGACGACCTTACCGACCCGGCCCCGGCAACGACGTTCGCGCACCTCGACGCAACGACCGTGCTTTCAAGGCAGATAGCCGAGCTCGGCATATACCCGGCGGTCGACCCGCTCGACTCCACATCCAGGATCCTCGACCCGCAGGTCGTCGGCGACGAGCACTACGCGGGTGCGCGCAGTGTCCAGCAGATACTCCAGAAGTACAAGGACCTCCAGGACATCATCGCCATACTCGGCATGGACGAACTCTCGGAGGACGACAAGCTCGTCGTGGCCAGGGCGAGAAAGATACAGAGGTTTTTGTCCCAGCCGTTCTTCGTCGCCGAACAGTTCACCGGAACGCCGGGCAAATACGTCGGTATAAAAGACACGATCAAGGGCTTCCAGATGATAGCCGCCGGGGGATGCGACGACATACCGGAGCAGGCGTTCTACATGGTCGGCACCATCGAAGAGGCGTTGGAAAAATCGGAGAAGATAAAGGCCTCGGTTTAAATAAGCTAAAGGACAATCCTTGAAATGGCCGATACTTTTTTGCTCGAAATAGTCACGCCGTCCAGGCGGATACTCTCCAGGGAGGTCGATTCGTTTACGGCCATCAACGGCAAAGGCGAGTTCGGGATACTGCCCAGCCATACGCAGTACCTTACCATTCTCAAGCCCGGCGAGATAACCCTCGATATGAAGGACCCCGAGTACCCGAAGGCCGAGGAGGCAAACCAATTCGCCCAGGCCCAGTTGAGGATAAAGGAGAAAAAAAGCTGAAGGGAACCCCCGGACAGTTTCTGGAAAACGAAAGGCGGCTCTTTAGAGCCGCCTTTTTTGCGTATATGCTTTGGTGGGCGGAGCCCACCCTACCACTAAGACCTGAGGGCGGGCACGGATTCACCTTTCCCATTTACCCCGGCGTCCCTGGGTAAGCGTAACACCGTAACTGCATTAAAAGCTGCTGGTTCCAATATACAAGGGCGGGCTTAGCCCGCCGAAATATCAGATTGTGCTCTCGCGAATGGCGGGTGTGACCCGCCCTACCCAACTGCAAGATTGAACCCGCCCAACTGACCCCTCACCTGCTCACTTCTTCTTCGGGGATATCGCCAGTCTCGCCTTGTTGTCTTTGATGTAGACCTTGAGCTCGAGGTCTTTCGTCTTGTATTGGCTCTCTATCTTCCGCCTGTGCTGCTCTATGGTACTGGCTATCATCTCGTAGGTGATGCCGTCAACGGGCTCGTTGCAGGCCTTGCGCGCCTCTATGTACCTCTTGTAGACGTCGTTTATCTCGACGTCGGGCGTATGCCTGGCCGCCTGGCCGGCCTCCCGCACGGGCGCGGCGACGCCCTCAAAACCGCCCTCGGCCTTGCGCCAGTAGGTCCCATCCTCTATCGCCCTCAAGACCCGCGTCCAGTACTGCTTGTATGAATTGTATCTGGAGATGATGCTGTTGAACCTGAATTTAAGGGAGGTGTTGGTGATGTTCTGGTTGCTGTAGAAAAGCACCATCCTGTCGACCTCTTCCCTCAGAGGCAGAGGCTCCCTCTTGATCACCCTCAGGAAGCACTGCTCGTACTCCACCTTGAGCCTGGCGACCTTCGCGTCGAGTATATCTATGTCTTCTCTCAAGCCCACGGCGTAAATGCCCCGTTTCTTATATCGTCGATCGCCCCGGCGGGATCCCCTCAATCTTAAAGCAGATTGCCGCCAGTAGTATTATACTATATTCCGGCTTGAAGATATGTGACTTTACGCCCTTAACGCCCGCTTTTAACGCGGTAATGGTACGTTACCTGAGTTGCGCGTCGCGTTATAGTGGATAGAGAGGCCAGCCAAGAAACCAAACGGCCCTGCCTTTGCTTGTTTGTGGACGTCCCGTATGTCGGGAATGGAGCCGCAGGGAGCATTTTGCACGTACAGACCGAAGATAACCGTCACGGATGGGGAGAGAAAGGCGTCGATGACAAACAACCAATGGATTTATAAGACTTTTATTTTATTAAAACATCCGATTTGTGTCAACTGAAAACTATACCCGCGGGTTCCGACAACCAACGGACAGAGGGCCGGAAACGAAAAAACCCGCAGAGTGTGGTCCACTCCGCGGGCAAATAATGGTGATGATGCACCCTTAATCTTACTTCTTCTTCTTTTTTGCCTTCGCGGGCTTCGCGGCGGCCTTTGGCTTTGACTTCGCCTCGAGCTCCAGCTTTGCGGCGTCCCTTTCAGCGGTCAGGCTGGCCACGCGGGACTTGAGGTCCTCGCTATCCTTCTGAAGGGTAGCGACCTGGTTCTTCAGGTTGTTGTTCTCCTCGGTAAGTGTCGACACCTGGCCCTTGAGCTGCTCGTTCTCCTGCTTGAGCTGCTGGCCGCAGCCTGACACGAAAAGCAGCGCCGCGAGTGCCAGGCTCAATAAACCTATCGCCCCGTAGGTTTTGAGTCCTAAGAGGTTTCACTCACCCCGCCTCGACCTCGGAAAAAATATCTAATTTTTAGAGGCGCCCTTTTAAAATTCCTTCGCGACCTGATAAGTCCGAAGCCTTGCGTTGAAGTCTTTGAAAGCGATACCGGACAGAATGTCCTGATCAAAAAAACAGCCACGCACTTATAACATTTTAAATGGCGGATGGCAACTGTTTGAAGCTCCCCGCGGCTTTTCCGCGGGGAATCGTCGACATGCAAGGAAGTATCTATATCCGATTCGCTCGCTTAGCCCCGCTAGCCAAGCTGCGGGCTGGGCGCTCGCTATGCATGTTCAAAAAGCTCCCGACCCACGCCACTTGGCGTGG
>JACRNN010000220.1 GCA_016234955.1 Deltaproteobacteria bacterium
CGTGAGGAGGGCCAGGGTCATAGGGTACAGGTCGATGGCCATTACGGACCACGTCGATGAGTCCAACCTGGACACGGTGGTGAAGCAGTTGATAAGGGTCTGCGCCCGGTTGAGCTCGGACAGGGGTTTCAGGGCCGTGCCGGGGGTCGAGCTGACGCATATCCCGGTAGCCCATATCCCCGGGATGGTAAAAAGGGCGCGGGAGCTCGGCGCCGCGATAGTCGTCGGACACGGCGAGACGATAGCCGAGCCCGTGGAGAATGGCACGAACCTGGCCTTCATAAGGTCGCGGGTGGACGTCCTCGCGCATCCCGGGCTCATAACCGCGCGGGAGTGCGGGCTGGCCGCGAAGAACTCGGTATGCCTTGAGATAACGAGCAGGGGCGGACACAGCCTCACCAACGGACACGTGGCCTCGATCGCGAAAAGATGCGGGGCGCGGCTCGTGCTCAACACGGACTCTCATTCGCCATCCGACCTCATCACCGCCGAGAAGGCCGAAAAAATCGTTGCCGGGGCGGGTCTTGCCCCCGGCGACTTCAGGAGAATGCAGAAAAATGCGCTCGAACTCATCAGGAATATTTAGCCTCGCGACGGCCTCTATCCTTGCGGCGCTCGTCTTTGGATGCGCCGCCGAGAGGCCGAAGGCGGATATGAGCCCCTGGGCCTCTTATCTCCACGACCCCTCAAGGACCAACGCCGCCTCCGAGGGGCCGCGGATGCCGCTCGTGCTGTCATGGGCGAAGGACGTCCCCGAGATAACGTTCATAGACGTATTCCCGAGGGAACAGATCTCCTCTCCCGTAATATCGGACGGGGTGCTCTACGTCGGGTCTGAAAACGCGAAGTTCTATTCGCTGAAGCTGGCCTCGGGCAGGGTCTACTGGAAGTACGACGCCGGGTACCCGATCGAGGCGCCGCCGTCCGTGGAAGGCGGCACGGTCTGCTTCGGCGCAAACAACGGCGTCATGAGGTGCTTTGACAAGGCCGAGGGCAGGGAGCTATGGAGCTTCCAGGCGCGCTCCGAGATACTATCTTCCCCGGTGATACACGACGGGAGGCTGTATTTCTCCTCCTCCGACGACAGGGTCTACTCCCTGTCGTTGAAGGACGGGGCCAGGCTCTGGACTTACAACCGCTCCACGTTCCAGACCGTCGCGCCGAGGGTATACTCGTCACCGGCGTTCTTTGACGGCAAGCTCTACCAGCTCTTTTCCGACGGGAACCTCGTATGCCTTTCCGCGGACACGGGCAAGGACCTCTGGAGCGCGAAGGTGCTCAAGGACTTCAACCAGCCGTCCGGGGTAAGGAGGACGCCGCTCGTCGGCAACGGGCTCGTATATGTCATCGGCGACTCGCAGAACGTGGTCGCGCTCGACGCCTCGACCGGCGAGGCGCGCAACTCGTTCGGCTTGATAAAGGCCCGGGACTTCGTCCTCCACGGCGCTCGCGCGATGGTAATCGCCGGCTCGGACCGGATCATATCGGTGGACAGGCTCTCCGGAGAGATACTCTGGAAAAAGGAGCTTGAGTTCAATCCGGTCTCCTCGATATTCGTTGCCGGGGATACGCTCTTCGTGCTCTCCAATTACACGAGGGACCCTCTGGGCCTGAACATCTTCGCAAAGACAAAGGGGCGCATAGAGGCATTGCGCTTGAGCGACGCCGGGACGCTCTGGGGCCATGACCTCTACTCCACCGCCTCGGCCAACGCGTCTACGGCGGAGTCTCACGTCGCGGTATTGACCGACAAGGGCGTCATCGACGTCTTCGGCCCCAAATGAAGCGCCCGGCGCGCTTAAAACCGCCGCACGACAGATGAGCCCGGATGAACATGCATGGGGTTTTTAAGCCTTAGGGGTTTCGGAACGTTAAAAAAACCATGGATAAACGATTAAACATAGTCTTCATCTGGCATATGCACCAGCCGCTCTACAAGGACCCCATCTCGAACGAATACACGATGCCGTGGGTCCTGTTGCACGGCACCAAGGACTACTACGACATGGTCTCCATACTCGACGAGTTCCCGGACGTCCACCAGACGTTCAACCTCGTGCCGTGCCTCATGGAGCAGTTCATGGAATACGGCTCCGGAGAGGCCCATGATACGTACAGGAAGATAAGCGCGAAGCCCGCCCCGGCTCTTACGAACGAGGAGAAGGGCTTTATCCTGCAGAATTTCTTCCAGGCCAACTGGGACAACATGATAAAACCGCTGCCCCGCTTCTGGGAGATGTTGACCAAGAGGGGCCCGGTCAACTCGAAGGAGGACATAGCCTCCGCGCTCAGGTACTTCGTGGAGCAGGACTACCTCGACCTCCAGGTGCTCTTCAACCTCGTATGGATAGACCCCGTGATACGCAGGGGGGACGCGTTCCTCTCCGCGCTCTACAAAAAGGGGCGCGGCTATACCGAGAAGGAGAAGGCGCGCCTGCTCGATAAGCAGATAGAGATTATCAACCGGATACTCCCCAAGTACTCCGAGATGAGGGACAAGGGGATAATCGAGATATCCACGACACCGTATTACCACCCGATACTGCCGCTCCTGTGCGACAGCTTCTCCGCCAGGGAGGCCGTGCCCGATATGACCATGCCCAGGGAGAGGTTCACCCACCCGGAGGACGCGCAGGCGCAGATAGAAAGGGGCGCGACGCTCTACAGGGAGGTCTTCAAACAGGACCCTGTCGGGATGTGGCCTTCCGAGGGGTCGGTGAGCATGGACATGCTGCCGCTTGCGGCGAGGGCCGGGTTCAAGTGGCTGGCTACCGACGAGGA
>JACRNN010000051.1 GCA_016234955.1 Deltaproteobacteria bacterium
CCGAGCATGGTGTTGAAGTCGCCTGCCAGCGGCTTCAATTCCCTTGCAAGCCCCTTCTCCTCTATCCTCTCGTTCAGGTTCTCCTCCGTCACCTCCCCTGTCTTCGATGAAAAGTCCTTCAGAGGCTTTAGCGCGAAGCCCGTGACGATGAAAACGCCTGCCCCGCAGAGGACGAAGGCCACGGGGAACAGGGCAAGGACCACGTTCCTGAAGGAGCTCAAGAGCCTGTACGTATCGGTTAAAGAGTCCCCGGCCTGAAATGTCATGGCCCCGCCCGCAAGGACGTAGGTGCGGGTAACAATGCGCAGAGGCGCGTTATCCGGGCCGGTTACGGTCCGGTAGTCCGGGGTCTGCGAGCCGGGGACCACCGGCAGCGCGGCGTCCGCCTTTGAAAGCGACGGGGAACGGACTATTATCTTCCCGTCGGGCGCGACTATCTGGTAGTAATGGCCGGAGAGCTTCTCGGCGTAGACCCCCGTTGCGGCGGAGGCGAGCTCGCTCAATTCCGCTGAAAGCTCGGTATGCTGCTCCTCCTCCACGATGATCATGTCGGCCAGCGTCTCCACCTCGGATTTCAGGCGCTCGTCCGCGAGGCTCACGACGAGGTCTTCGAGCTCGTAGTATAGGAAAACCTCCAGCCCGGCGAATAAGAACGAGAAGACCGCTATAAAGAGGACGACGAGCTTTATCTTTATGGAGTTGAACATGGGAGGGGCTATTCTTCTTCCTTGAGCATATAACCCGCGCCGCGCACGGTATGGATGAGCTTTTCGCCGAAGTCCTTGTCGACCTTGTTCCTGAGGTAGTTTATGTAGACGTCGACCACGTTCGAGTCCATCTCGGCGTCCTCGTTGTAGATATGCTCCACTATCTCGGTGCGGGTAACGACGCTCCCTTTCCTGTAGGCCAGGTACTCAAGGAGCGCGTACTCCCTCGCGGAAAGCGCTATCGGCTTGCCGCCCCTCCTGACCTCGTGGCTCGCGGTGTTTATCTCGAGGTCGGCTATGCGGACGACCGCCTCCTTTACCACTGCCTTGCGGCGCAGCAGCGACCTTATCCTCGCCAGGATCTCTCCGAACACGAAGGGCTTCGTAAGGTAGTCGTCCGCCCCCGCGTCCAGCCCCTTGATCTTATCAAGGATGGAGTCCCTCGCTGTAAGGAGCATCACGGGGGTCATGTTCCCCTTCTTCCTTATCCTGCCCAGGAGCGTAAGGCCGTCCATTACCGGGATGGTTATATCCAGGACTATCGCGTCCAGCGGGAAGTGCTCGGCCATATAGAGCCCCTCCTCCCCGTCATGGGCCACGTCCACCACATAGCCCTCCTCCTCGAGCCCCTGCCTGATTATCCGCGCAAGGTCCTTTTCGTCCTCTACTACGAGTATCCTCATGGGGGTATCATGTCCTATTCCATCCGTTTTTATTAGGCGCCTCTAAAAATTAGATATTTTTTCCGAGGTCGAGGCGGGGTGAAAATAAAAAGCGGAGCATATATGCTAATATGTGAGCATTTTTATTTTCGCCCTAACGACGAGATCGGGAAAAAGAGCAATTTTCATATGCGCCCTATTCTTTACGGAAGTACTTCCCGCCGTGCACCATCGAGGAGAAAAGCCCGGTCTTCTCCTTTATCTCGTGGGCCGCGAGCCCGGCGATGTGGGCGCATATGAAAAAGATAATGAACAGAAGACCGAACTCATGTACCTCTCCAAGGACGCCCTCGAGCGCCTCGCGGCTCCCCTCCCCGAGTCCCCCGACAAGGAGGACGCCGGGGAATGTCTTTAACTCCAGGCCCGAAAGGAGCACCCCGGTTATCACCTGGCTCGCAAGCACCAGGAATAGCGCGATGTAGAAGATGGACGCCAGCGGGTCGTGCCCCGCGGAATTTACGGGGGCGGTCCTGAACCCGCTCAAGTACCATCTTATGTTCGTGCCTATGGCCCGCCACCTCTCTTTGGTACAGGGGATGATGTCAGACCACCTGGCGTACCTGTTCCCGGCAAAGCCCCATACCACCCTCAGGAAGAACGTTATGGCGAAGACGTGCCCTATATACGCGTGGAGCTTCTTTACCGGGGCCCTCAAGGTCTTGTCAACGCCGATAATCTCCATCCCCTCCTTGCCCGCCATCAGCAGTATCAGGGTGATTATCAGCAGCATGTTGACCCAGTGCAGGACCCTCGTCTCCCAATCCCATGCATCTACAACCGTGCGTACGTCTTCCCTCTGTTCCATATCGCGTCTCCTTTTTGTCTTAGGGGTCTTGCGACGACGCGCCGCCTCCCCCTATCAGAGTACATGCCTGAATCCGCCTCGATCCAGCCTCCCTATCCGCACCCTTCCATAATCCATGACATATTATAAACCCAAATTCATTAATGTTTCATTAAACCACGGCCATGACGCGTTTGAAGGCCGGAAGAAACGATGGTATATGTCGAATTTTCAATTATTGCCGTTGATGGGGTGACTGAGGGACGATAGAGGCATTTTCAACCCTCCACGGCCTTAAGACCCAGGGGGAGGAACGCTAAAAAAGATCAAGGCCTGATGCCTCATGGAAGGGTATCGAGCGGATTTTTTTGCCGGGCGGCGGCCGCGCATTTCAGACAGCCTTTTTTACTACCCGTTGTTGGTTTCGTATATTTCCTCGAATTCGGGCGCGAGGCCGATGAAGGCATTGAGCACCTGCGGGTCGAAGTGGCGCGGGCTGGTGCGCGCGTCGCCCTCCGTGATTATCTTTACGGCCTCCTGGTGGCTCATCGCCTCTTTGTACGGCCTTACGCTCCTCAATGCGTCGTACTGGTCCACTATCATCACTATCCTGCCCTCCAGGGGGATATCCCCTCCCTTCAACCCCTTAGGATACCCTGTCCCGTCCCACCTCTCGTGGTGGCTGAGCGTTATCTTCGCGGCGAGCTGCAGGCTCGGGTACCGCGAATTGGCGAGCATCTTTTCGCCTATGGTCGTATGGGTCTTCATGACATTGAACTCTTCAGGGGTGTGCCTGCCGTTCTTGAAGAGTATGTTGTCGGATATGCCGACCTTGCCTATGTCATGCATGACGCTGCCGAAGGTGACGGCCTCGACGTAGCTCTCCGGCATGCCGAGCTCGCCGGCTATCCTGCCGGAATATATCCCCACCCTCTTGATGTGCGCGCCGGTGGCGGTGTCCCTGTACTCGGCCACAGCCGTGAGCCTGTGGACTATCTCCCTGCTCAGGTCCTTTACGGTCACGAACGCGTCCTCGAGCTCCCGTGTCCTTTTCGCGACCTCGGCCTCGAGCCTCTTCTTGTAGTCCTTCTCCATCTGTACGAGCCTGTAATACTTCACCGCCTTCCGCACCGAGTTGAGCAGGTAATCCGGGTTATACGGCTTGATGATGAAGTCGAAGGCCCCTTTTTTCACCGCCTTGACGGCCACGTCGAGCTCCGCGTAGGCCGTCATGAGTATCACCGGGAGCTCCTTGTCGATCTCATGGAGCTTCTCAAGGAGGTCTATGCCCGATACCAGCGGCATCCTCACGTCCGTGAGGACGGCGTCATACCTGCCCGTCTCCACTCTTTTAAGCGCGTCCCAGGCGTTGTCGCACGCGTCCACGGTGTACCCGTTCCCGTTTAAAAGCAGCGTCGTGGCGTCGAGCACATACGGGTTGTCGTCCACTATCACCAGCGTGCCCTTTATCTCATCCGTCATCTGTCGAGCACCTCCCTGATTTTTTTCAGGAACTCCGCGGTGGGGGCCGGTTTCCGGATAAAATCCGTCTCCGGGCCGAAGACCTCCCTGACCTTCGTTATATCAGCGTCGTAGCCGCTTGTAAAGAGGACTTTTACCGCCGGATTCATCCTCTTTATTTCGCCGCATGCCGCCATGCCGCTCTTCCTCGGCATAACCATGTCCATGACTATGATATCCATATCGTCCCCGGCCCCGGCGTATTTCCTGACCGCCTCCTCGCCGTCGCGGGCCTCAACCACCCTGTACCCGACCTCCTCAAGGAGGGCCTTCGTCATCCGCCTCACCTCCCCGTTATCCTCCGCAAGGAGCACGGTCTCTTTCCCGATTTGGATGGGGGCCTGTCTTACGATCTCGGCCTTTTGCGCCCGCTCCCGCGTGAGCGGCAGGTATATATTGAACTTCGTGCCGAGCCCCGGAGAGCTTATCACGTCCATGAAGCCGTTGTGCTGGTTTACTATCCCGTAGGCCACGGACAGCCCGAGCCCCGTGCCCTTGCCGACCTCTTTGGTGGTGAAGAACGGCTCGAATATCCTCCCTTTGGTGGCCTGGTCCATCCCCTCCCCGGTATCCGAGAACGAAATGACCGCGTGCTCGCCGTCCGCCGCGCCGCCGTGGGCCTTTATGAACTCCGGGTCGAGCGGCACCGTGTCCGTGGATAACGTCAACACCCCGCCCGAGGGCATGGCGTCCCTCGCGTTCGTCGCGAGGTTCATCAACACCTGCTCTATCTGGACCTCGTCCGCCTTTACCATCACCCTTTTATCCGCGACGTTTACCCACAGTTCTATGTCCTCGCCTATGAGCCTCAAGAGTATCTTGCCGACCTTTTTCACAAGGTCGTTCAAGTCCATGGGCCGGGGGTTGATGACCTGCCTCCTGCCGAAGGCGAGGAGCCCCTGGGTCAGCTTCGCGGCCCTGTCCGAGAGGGCGAGTATGTGGCCGGCGTAGTTCCTTACGTCCTCGTCGCCCCCCTTCTTCATCAGCAGCAGGTTGCCGTAGCCTATCAAAGCCGTAAGTATGTTATTGAAGTCATGCGCTATCCCGCCGGCGAGCAGCCCTATCGCCTCCATCTTCTGGGACTGCAGGAGCTGCTCCTCGATCCTTTTGCGCCTGGTGACGTCCTCGATAACGCCGTCGCAATACATCTCACCGTCCGCGCCCCTCCTCGCGACCGCCGTAACGCTCGCCCAGAATCTGCGCCCCTTGAGCGTCACCATCTCAACCGATTCATCCACGGCGCCGGCCTCTTCCACCCTGTCTTTAAGGCAATCGCACATGGACTTGTCCCGGAATAGTCCGGACATGGAGCGGCTGAGCACGTCCTCCTTTGATTCCCCTTCGAACATCTCCACGAAGGCCCTGTTCACCTCTATGAGGCGCCCATCCTCCGCCGCGCACCTGTAGACGCCGACCGAGAGGTTGTTGACAAGCTCGCCGTACCTCCCCTCGCTCCGCGCGAGGAGTGCGGTCCTGCGCCTGATGTCATCCGCCATCTTGTTGAGGGAGCCGGACACCGCCCCTATCTCGTCGCCCGAAGAGACGGGCAGCGCCACGTCGTAATTCCCGTCCGCCACGTCCTTTAAAGCGCCCGATAGGAGCTTGAGGCGCGCTAAAACGCCCCTGTAGAACACGGCGAACAGTACCACGGCCATGGCCGCGACCACCGCGGCCGCTATCGAGGCGTCCCTTCTCATACGCGCGGCCGGGGCCAGTATGTCATCCGCATGCGCCTCGGCCAGGAGGACCCACCCCATTGACCGCAGGCACATCGACGCGCCGGCCACCTCCACGCCGCCGTAATTCCTGTAAAACCCGCTGGTCTCGCGGCCCGACTCCAGGCATCCCCTCACCGGCGCCGTGGCGACAACACGGTCCGGTCCCGCGCCGCTCAAGGGCCTCGACGACGCTATAACGCGCCCGTCCATGCCGGCGATATAGACGTCCATGGTCTTGGCGCCCCCCCTGTCCCGGGAGAGCGCCCCCGTCTCCCCGGTGAACTCGCCTCCAAGGAGCCTGCCCAATCCGGACACATCCATGAAATTCGCTATGACGCCGATGGGCCTTTTCCCGGATACGCTGAATAGAGGGGCTGAGGCCGCCACCTCGGTTTTTTCCCCGTCGCCGGCCTCGTGAGATGCGACATTTACGCCATCTCTGCCGGAGATGAAGTACCGCTGCCGTGACACGTCCCTGCCGATGCGTCCAGGGTCGGTGGAGGCGGCCACCCTGCCGTCGAGCGTAATAACGTCTATGCGTTTTATGGTCTTGTCGAGGACCAGCTTGTTCCTGACCAGGTATTCGCTCAATGACCGGGACCCGGCCCCGCCCTTGACAGCGCCCTCCAGCGCGTTCCTTATCATCCCGTCGCTTGAGAAGTCCTGTACCCTTCGCCTGGACATCTCGAGGAATTGATAAACCTGCCCCTCGTAGACCCCGGCGATGACGGTCAAGTCGTCAAGGATGTGTTTTTTCAAAAACTCCCTGTTGTTCCTGTATCCGTGGAGAAACGTGATGAGTATGGGCAGAAGGAGAAGCGCTACCGCAAGGAGAGCCTTATGGAATAGGGATACGGATATAGTCTTCATCCTGAAGCCGCCGGTCGAACATGGTGTGGGGTGCGGTGCGTACAGGGTACAGGCTATTTATCCATGCCGTCAAGGCTTGAAATTCTCCGCCAGCCAAGTTGCGGGCTGGGCGCTCGCCATGCATGTTGAAACGGCTTGAGGATGTCGGAAACGGCCATGCCTCAGCCGCCGGCGTTGATTGTCGCATACTACAACAAAAACACCTTTAAAAGCAAGGCGTCAGTTAAGGAACCTCTGATTAATTCGCAATAGCATGTCATTCTGAGCAAAGCGAAGAATCTCAACGTCTATAAAATCAATAAGTTACGAGATTCTTCGGTCGCTACGCTTCCTCAGAATGACAGAAAAACATAATTAATCAGAGAATGACAGAAAAACATAATTAATCAGAGCTTCCTTAAAAAATACACGGGGATACACTCCCTGCCGCGCGCGCCTCCTCGCTTGAATATGCAAAAAAAAGGCCTCAAGGCAATATAAGCTTTGAGGCCTTTTCCATTCCGGCGGAGAAACCTCAATATCTCAGTTGTTGTATCCTTGCGGCATTGCGTTATTGGCAAGGCCGATGAACGCCTTATACGTCTCTTCCGATTCGAAGTAATGTACCCTGCTCGACGCGTCCGCGAAGATTACAGCCTCGGCCTTGTCCACGCCCTTGCCCGTATAAGGGTCCTTGGAGAACCTTGTGGAGGGGTTTGCCGTTATGTGCCCGGCGTAGCCGCTCGCGCCGGCATAATAGGCCTTGCCGTCGATCGTTACCGTGTTCTGCTTCGTGCCCTCATAATGGTTCGTGGCCATATTAACCTCCTCGGCCTTGACCCTTATGAGCAACGGCGCCTTCGATGCGTCGTCCTTGGCCTGGACCCCGGCCTTTACCTTGAGCGCCTCACCGCGCTCCCTTGCGAAATAGGCCTGCTTTACCGCGTTCAACCTCAAGACCGCCCCATTATCCTGCTCCTTTTCACCGGCATATGACTCCGCGCCGCCAAAGAGACAGGCCGAGGCCACAAAGAGAGCAAATACCGACACGCTTATCGCTCCGCCAAGATATCTTTTTTTCATTCAGTCCGCTCCTTATCCGTCACAGCAAAGTTATGTTTCTCAAACGGTTACGCCTATATCGTAATGGGCGCCTGTAAGCCCCTTGTTTTCAAAATCTTCATCAGCGCACAACGGGTCCGCGCGCCATGATTCGCACATTATACTGATCTCAGATTAAAAGAAGATTAGAACCGGGCTTATGTTAACACATCGGACCATTGCGCGCAATGAGAGAAATCACAATTTTAAAAGCCTGTGAGGTCCATTTTTTAGCGTTCCGAATCCGCCGCGGACGGAGTTTTTTCAACGCTCCATTGCCATCATGGCCGGGTCTTCGAGGCGTCTTACGACGTCCGTGAGAAAACGGGCGGCCTCGGAGCCGTCTATGACCCTGTGGTCGAACGTGAGCGACAGCGGCAGTATCTTCCTTATAGCGATCGCGCCGTCCTTTACCCAGGGCTTCTCTCTTATCCTTCCGGCGCCGAGTATCGCTATCTCAGGATAGTTTATTATGGGTGTAGCGTATGTCCCGCCGAAGGGGCCGTAGTTGGATATGGTGAACGTGGAGCCCTTGAGCTCATCGAGCGTTATCTTTCTTTCACGGGCCTTGGCGGCAAGCGCCTGCAACTCGGAGGCGAGCTCAAGGACCGTCTTTTTATCGGCGTTTTTTATCACCGACACCATCAACCCGTCCTGGGTGTCGACAGCCACGCCGATGTTGTAGTACTTCTTTACTATTATCTCCGCGCCGTTCTCGTCCATTGAGCCGTTGAGCATCGGGTGGTCAAGGAGCGAGCGTTGCACGGCCTTGATGAAAAACGGCATGAAGGTCAGGTGCACGCCGCTGTTCCTCGCCATCCTGCTCTCGCGTTGCCTCAAGTCCCAGAGGTCGGTGACGTCGGCCTCGTCCATCCCGGTTACAAAGGCCGCCGTCCTCTGTGACGCAAGCAGATTCCTTGTGATGCTCTTCCTGACCCCCTTTATGGGGACCCTCTCTATAGGGCCGAACCTGTCGCTGTCTTTGCCCGGCCCCGCCGTGCCTGCCCTTGCCTCAGGCGGCGCAAGAGCGCCCCTTACGTCGTCTTCCGTTATCACGCCGCCGGGGCCCGTGCCGGCCACCGTAGAGAGGTCTACGCCGAGCTTCCGGGCGAGCGCCCTGGCCTTAGGGACGGCGGCGACAAATTCCTCTTCAGGGAGCCTGCCGACTACCGAGGCCGTGGAAGGGGCGGGCTTCCTTGCCGTCTCCTCCCCGGGCCTCCCCTCGGCCTCTATCTCAAGGAGCACCTCTCCAACGCGCACGACGTCGCCCTCGGCCCTGTTTATCTTTACGACCCTGCCCTTGCGCGGGGAAGGGACCTCGACTATGGCCTTGTCGGTCTCAACCTCCAGGGCTATCTGGTGCTCCTCCACGCTCTCGCCCTCAACGACCCGCCACTTTACTATCTCTCCCTCGGTTATCCCCTCCCCCAGATCCGGCAACATGAATTCAAAGACCATGGAAAAGACCCCTTGTTGAAGCTCCCCGCGGCTTTTCCGCGGGGAATCTTCGACATATAAGGAAGTATCTATTTCTATGCGCTCGCCATGCATGTTCAAGGCGTATAAAACAGGGCCGACAAACCCGGCGCGTTGCAACGCCCTGAAGATGAAACGGCTCTGCCGCGATAACGCGACTTAATACCGCGTCACCTTCTCATACGCCCTCTTTATCCTCTCCACGCCGGGCATGTAATCGTCCTCGATCCTTGCCATCGGCACCACGGCCTCCGGCCCCGCCACCCTTACCACCGGCCCCTTGAGGTACTCTATCGCCTCGCCCGCTACAAGGGCGGCCACCTCGGCCCCGAGCCCGAGGTTCATGGTGGCCTCATGAACGACCACGAGCCTGCCCGTCTTCTTAACGGAGCCGAGCACCGTCTCCTCGTCAAAGGGCTTGAGCGTCATGAGGTCTATTATCTCGCAGTCGAAGCCATCGGCGGCCTCCGCGGCCCTGTGGAGCATCGTGCCCCACGCCACCACGGTAAAATCCCCGCCCTCCTGGTAGACCGACGCCTTGCCAAGCGGTATCGAGTACTCCCCGTCAGGCACCTCGCCCTTTATCGACCGGTAGAGCCGCGCCGGTTCGAGGAAGACCACCGGGTCCGGGTCGCGGATGGCGGAAGTCAGGAGCCCCTTTGCGTTATAGGGGGTTGATGGCACCACGACCTTGACCCCCGGCATGTGGCAGAAGAACGCCTCCGACGATTCGGAGTGGAGCTCCGGGGCCCTTATCCCTATGCCGTAAGGGGCGCGCACCACCAGCGGGCAGGTGAACCTCCCCCTCGACCTTGAACGTATGCGTGAGGCGTGCGAGAATATCTGTTCAAACGCGGCGTATATGAAGCCCATGAACTGTATCTCCACGACCGGCTTCATGCCGTAAGCGGCCATGCCCACGGCCGCGCCTACGATGCCGGTCTCGGAGCGCGGCGTGTCTATTACCCTCTCCGGGCCGAACCTCTCAAAGAGCCCCTCGGTAACCCTGAATACGCCGCCGTTCCTGCCTACGTCCTCGCCGAGGACGACGACGTCGCCGTCGCGCTCCATCTCGAGGCGCAGGGCCTCCTGGACGGCCTGGACGATATTCATCTTTCCCATCCGAACTCCTTGATCTCCCTTTTCTGCCTCGCCGTCAGCTCATCGTATGTATAGCGGAACATATCGGCGGGCTCAGGCGCGCTCAACCCCTCGTACGCCTCTATCTCCCTGTCGACCGCGCCCAGGGCCGCTTTCCCGACCCCTTCCTCGTACTCCCTGGTCCAGAGGCCCTTTTTCTCCATGAAGAGCCGGAGCCTTATGAGCGGCTCCTTGACCCGCCACGCCTCCACCTCTTCCTTCGCACGGTATCTCGAC
>JACRNN010000222.1 GCA_016234955.1 Deltaproteobacteria bacterium
TAGGCCAGACCGCGACCGCCCTGGCCGTGGTAACGCTTCTCTCAACTACCATGATCCTCGTCACGCGGGCCTCGGAGGCCGGGCACGCGCCGTTTTCAAACCTGTACGAGTCGATGGTCCTCTTCGTCTGGGCCTTGAACGTGGGGTATCTGGCCATGGAGTACAGGCACAGGTTCAAGGTCATCGGGGTCGTGGTGATGACGATAGAGTTCCTCTCCATGGTGGCGGCCTCGCTCCTGCCGTACAGGTTCAAAAGCGTGGAGCCGCTGAACCCGGCGCTCCAGAACAAGTGGCACTGGATGATGGACCTCCTGAGGCCGATGGGCATGGATAAGTACGCCATAGGCTGGCTTGACTTCCATGTCTTCACCACCTTTGTCGGCTACGCCGCGTTCGCCATATCGTTCGGGCTGAGCCTGATGTACCTGCTCAAGTACATGTCCGAGTCAAGGGGCGGAAGCGGGTCCATACTCGCCGCCTTCCCGGACGCCGACACCCTGGACGAGCTGAGCTACAGGGCCATAGCCTGGGGGTTCCCTTTCCTCGCCACCGGCATAGTGTCGGGGGCCGTATGGGCGAATTACGCCTGGGGCACGTACTGGAGCTGGGACCCGAAAGAGACGTGGTCATTGATAACCTGGTTTATCTACGCCGCGTACCTGCACGCGAGGGTCACCAGGGGGTGGAGGGGCAAGAGGGCCGCCTATCTCTCGATAGCCGGCTTCCTCGCGGTCATATTCCTTTACTGGGGCGTAAGCTTCATCCTCCCGGGGCTCCACGCATACGCATAGCCGGTGAAAAAAGAGGCTGAGAGGTCGTGACGGATGAGCGAGACCGATAAGAACCAGGGGAGCGGAGGCGGCCTGCCGAAGGCGGCGGTAATAGGGATAGTCGCCGTCATCGTCATAGCCGTGGCCGTTATCGTGCTATCGGGCCGCAGGCACTACGAGCCGGTGGCGGCCGGTACCGAGGCCATGGACTTCACCCTGCCGGACATGAACGGCAAGATGGTAAGCCTCAAGGACTTCCGCGGCAAGGTCGTCTTCCTCAACTTTTGGGCCACGTGGTGCAAGCCCTGTGAAGAGGAGATACCGTCGATGCGCGCCCTCTACGAAGGGCTCAAGGATTGGCCCTTCGAGATAATCGCCGTGAGCCTCGATAAGGAGAGCGCGCCAGTGGCGGCCTTTGCGAAAAAATACAACATCAATTTTATCGTGCTGCGCGACGCCAACGGCAAGGTAAAGGAACGGTACAAGACCACCGGCGTGCCGGAGACGTTCATCATAGACCAGAACGGCATGATAGCCGAGAAGGTCTGGGGCCCGAGGGACTGGTCAAACCCGTCCTCCATAATGGAGCTTTTTGAACAGCCTGAACGGACGCGAGGGTTTTTCAACAACCTGCTAAAGCCGCTAAGGCATGCCAATACGCGCGGAAGAACGGGCGGCCCTGATGTGGCGGGGGCTTCCGGGGAGTATCCTGAAGGATGACTAACGAAGTTTCCATACCGCTTGCTTTCCTTGGGGGGGTGCTCTCATTCGTATCCCCGTGCGTCCTGCCGCTGGTGCCTTCCTACATATCCTTCGTCACGGGGATATCGTTTGAGGAGCTTACGAACAACAACGCGACGGAACTGAAGAGGGTGATACTCCTCAATTCCGTCATGTTCATCCTCGGCTTCTCCACCGTATTCGTCGTTATACTCGGCTCCTCGGCCCAGCTCTTCGGCACGTTCTTCATGGAGTACCAGGACGTCGTCCGCAAGATAGGCGGCGTCATAATAGTCCTGCTCGGCATCCACATCATAGGGAT
>JACRNN010000223.1 GCA_016234955.1 Deltaproteobacteria bacterium
CCTTCTCTATGAACTCCTTTACCTCCCTGCCTCGCTCTCCCACTAACGCTATTACGTTGACCTCGGCCTCGGTGTATCTGGCCATCATGCCCATGAGCACGCTCTTGCCCACGCCGCTCCCTGCGAATATGCCGAGCCTCTGCCCCCTGCCGACGGCAAAGAGGCCGTTGATGGCCTTTATCCCGACGCTCAGAGGCTTGTCTATCCTTTTGCGGGAGAGCGGATTTAGCGGTGTGGCGTAGAGCGGGTACTCCTTTTCCGTGTCGGCCGGCCCGAGCCCGTCGATGGGGTTGCCGAGCCCGTCAAGGGTGCGCCCGAGGAGCTTCCTGCCCACGCCCACGGCGGCCCTGTTCCTCTTGGCCACTATCTTGCTTCCGGGGCTCACGCCCCTTATGTCCCCCAGCGGCATGAGGATTATCTTGTCGTCGGAAAAACCCACGACCTCGCACTGCAGCGGCGCGGCGTTGTCCTTAGGATATACCAGACACGACTCCCCGACCGAGGACCCGGCCCCTATCCCCTCCATGACAAGGCCCACGACCCTCGTTATCCTGCCGTTTACCCGTATCGGGTTCATCTCCTCGACGTTCCTTATCTGCCTCCGGAGCGATACCGCAAGCTCAGTATGCATTCTTGAGCCTTTCCTCTATGTCTCCCATTATCGTATCGATGGTGGCGTCCACCTCGCCGTAATTGGTCTCAATCACGCAGCCGCCTTTAGAGATTGCGTCATCCACCTCTATCGTCACGCCCTTGACCCCGTCTCCGTACCTGGCGAGCTCGGGCTTGTACTGGTTGAGCGTGGCGGCGTCCTTCGGGTTTATCTTGACGACTATCTCGCCCGCGGCCACGACGGCCTTGAGCGCCTCCCTCACCGAGCCCATGACCGCGTCCCCGCTCCTCTCCACGTCTATCTGTACGGCCTTTCTGGCTATGGCGAGGCAGAGGTCCACGACCTCCTTTTCGCACTCCTTGTAGAGCACCTCCTTGAAGGAAGAGAGCGCATCGAGTATCCCGGCCACCCCGTTGAAGACGACCTCGGCCTTCTGCCTCCCGAGATCAAAGCCGTCCTTCTCCCCGGCCCTGAACCCCTTCTCATAGGCCGCGCGCTCCACGTCCACGGCGGAATCGCCGACCTTCCTCCCGCCGGACCGCTCGTCCGCGCCGGAGGCCGCGGAGAGCGACTTGAGCACCAAAGGCTCCGCGTTCATCTTTTCAGCGGTTGAACCCTTTATCACCTTAGACAAGGACGTCTCCACCCTTTCCGGCCCTTATGATCTTGCCTTCCTGCTCGAGCCTGCGGGCAATCTTTATTATCTCCTGCTGGGCCTTCTCCACGTCGGAGAGCTTGACCGGGCCCTTTGCCTCCATGTCCTCCCTCAGCATATCAGACGCCCTCTCCGACATGTTGTTGAGGAACTTGCCCTTGATGTTCTCGTCCGAACCCTTTAGCGCGAGCCCGAGGACGTCGGTGCCGAGTTCCTTGATTATAAGCTGCATGCCCTTGTCGTCGATGCTGATAAGGTCTGAGAAGACGAACATCTTCTCCTGTATCTTGGCCGCGAGGTCGGGGCTCGCGTTCTCTATTACGTCCATAATCCCGCCCCCGGACTTAGGCTCCATCTGGTTGAGTATCTCGGCGGCTATCTTCACGCCCTCGATGGTGCTTCCGAAGCCGCTGTCCGCGCTCAGCATCTGCTCGCTCAAGAGCACCTCGAGGTCCTTTAACGCGGCCTGCGGCACCCTCTTCAATGTGGATACCCTGAGCATTATCTCGCCCCTGAGCCTGTCCTCGGGGATGTGGATCAGCACCTGGGCGGCCCTCTCCGGGTCGAGGTGGGAGAGTATCAGCGCGATTATCTGCGGGTGTTCGCCCTTTATGACGTTGGCTACTATGGCGGGGTCCATCCATTTAAGCGTGTCTATACCGCCCCCGGCGCTGTCTCTGGATATCTGGTCGAGGATGCCCTGGGCCTTATCGGCTCCCAGGGCCTTGGTTATTACGGACTTGGCGAATTCCAGGCCCTCCACTATCACCTCGCCGTTCTCCCTGTTATTGAGGAATTCCCTGACGACCTGCTTGCCGCTCTCCATGTACACGGACTCTTTGTTGATCATGGTGGCGCCGAGCAACTGCACCTCCGTGGGGTTCAAATGCTTGCAGACCTCGGAGGCAAGCTCCTGCCCCATGTGCATAAGCAGAAGGGCGGCCTTCTCAAGACCTGAAAACCTGTCCCGCATGCGTCATCTCTCCTTGATCCAGCTCTTTATGACGGTGGCGACCTGCTGGGGGTCTTTCCTGACAAGCACCTTGAGAGCCTCCGCCTGGTCCTTGTCCTCTCTCGAAATCCCGGCGGGCAGCTCCGGGGACGCATAACCCTCGGGCAGCGACTTCTCTATGGCCTGGAGCGCCACGCTCTCCTCGTTGAACCTCTTCAGGATCGGCCTCAGGATAACGAAAAACGCCGCCAGGACTATGGTCAATATCGTGGCGTACTTTATCGCCACAGGGAGCAGATACGGTTGTTTGGACGCTATATTGGAGATGAAGGACGTCTTTTCAGCCTCAACTCCTACCTCGGCCTGGTCGGCCTCGAACGGGGCGCTTAAGACGGTGATCGTGTCCCCCCTCTTCTCCGAAAAGCCGACCGCCCCCTTGACCATCTCGGTGAACTTCTTTATCTCCTCGTCGGTCCTGGGGACGTACTTCCTGACATCCTTGCCGTCGGCCCCCTTGGATGTCTCATACGCACCGTCCACAAGCACCGATACAGTCATCCTCTTTATCGAGCCCACCGGCTCTATCACGCGGCTTATGACCTTGTTAATCTCGTAGTTTACGACCTCGTTCTGCCTCTGCGACTGCGAAGGGGTGGATACGGCGGCGGCCGCCGTGGACGCTCCGGGCTTCTGGGAGCCGTCCGGCATATTGGAAAGGACGCCGGGGACGCCTACGGCGGTCGTCCCGCCGGTCGACCTCTCCTTGTTCCTCTGCTCGCTCCTTACGACCTGGCTGTCCGGGTCGAACGTCTCTTCCGTGCGCTCCACCTGCTTGTTGTCGAGGTCCGCCGATACGCGCGCGACGGCCTTGTTCGTCCCCACGGCCTTCTCAAGCATCGTCTGTATCCTGGTCTCGAGGTCCTTTTCTATCGACCTCTTGTAATCGAGCTGGCCGGCGCTCAACCCCATGATGTTGTCGTCCGCGGAGTTTGCCTTGGTCCACATCCGCCCGGCCGTGTCCACGACGGTTATGTCCTCGGGCTTGAGGTTCTCGAAGCTGTTGGCCACGAGGTGCACTATGGCGCTCACCTGTCCGGCGGTCAGGGATTTCCCGGGTTTCAACTTGAGTATTATGGATGCGCGGGCCTTTTTCTGCTCGTCGAGGAAGACCCCTTTATCCGGCATCGCTATGTGCACCCTGGCCGTCTCCACCTCCTTTATCTGGGAGATGGTGCGCGCAAGCTCGCCCTGGAGAGCCCTCTTGTAGTTGACCTTCTGAACGAACTCCGTGACGCCGAAGCCCGTCTTGTCGAATATCTCGAAGCCCACCCCGCCGCCCTGCGGAATCCCCTCTCCCGCAAGCTCCATCCTGGTCTCGTAGACCTTGTCCATCGGGACGCTGATGACGCCGCCGTCGACCTTATAGAGTATCCTCTTTTCCCTCAGTTTTCCTATTACCGTGCCGGAGTCCTCCGCGGAAAGGTTGGAGAAAAGGACCTGATACTCCGGGCCCTTGCTCCAGAGCAGGTAGACCACGAGGGCCGCCACGCCGAGGGCGGCCAGGCCGAGAAAAATCACGTTCTTACCGACGCCGAGGTTCTTGAATATCGCAAGCGGCTTATCCATCGCTTATACCTGAGTCCTTATTATCTCTTCGTATGCCGCTAAGAGCTTGTTCCTCACCTGCACCATGAGGCTGAACGACAGGTTGGCCTTCTCAACGGCTATCATGGTTTCATGGATGTTGCCGACCGTGCCTTTGGCAAGCCCCTCGATGGCCTTGTCGGCCTCGTTCTGCAGGGTGTTGACCTTGTCTATCGATTCCTTTAGGAGGGCGCTGAAGGAGTCCTTGGACTCCTGGGGAGAGGCGGCCTTTTTAAGCTGGTCGGCCGCCGTTGCGGCGGTATTTACGAGGCCTGACTTGATTGAATCCACCATTGATGTAAACCTCCGAAGCGGACTTCCAATGAATTAAGACGGCGGGACTACTGTCCTATCTCAAGGGCCTTGTTGGCCATGTCCCTCGTGGCCTTGAAGGCCGAGACGTTGGCGTCATAGCTCCTCGACGCCGATATCATGTTCACCATCTCTTCGGCCACGGAGACGTTCGGATAGGCGACGTACCCGTTCGTGTCGGCGTCCGGATGGCTCGGCTCATAAACGTACTTGAGCGGCCTTGAATCCTCTATTATCCCGGCCACCTTCACCCCGGCGCTACCCGTGTCCGCGCTCGCGTTCAAGTAGTCGGCGAAGGAGTTGGGCCGGTCCGTCTCGAACAATATGTCCTTCCTCCTGTACGGCCCGCCGCTTGAGGTCCTGGTCGTCTCGACGTTGGCCAGGTTGCTGGCTATTATGTTCATGCGAAGCCTCTGGGCTTCCATCCCTGACGCGCTTATTGAAAAAATGTCTGCCATGTCTATCTACCCCCTTCTTTGATGGCGTTCATCAGCGTTGCGAACTTGCTCCTGAGCATCTTGGCGGCTACCGTGTACATAAGGGCGTTCTCCGAGAGCTTTACCATCTCGCCCTCTATCCCGACGGAGTTCCCGTCGTATCCCGCGAGGTCGGTGGCCCTCTCC
>JACRNN010000052.1 GCA_016234955.1 Deltaproteobacteria bacterium
GTCAAGAAAGGCGCTGAATATGAACACAAAATATCAATCCGGTTACTCCGCGGCAAAGGTGGACAGGGACAAGCTCCTCAACGACAACCTGCACATAGTGAAGATAATAGCCTATCAGGTTGCCATGAACCTCCCTCCGCACATAGACGTGAACGACCTGATAGGGGCCGGGATGATAGGGCTGCTGGAGGCGATAGAGCGGTTCGACACCTCCAAGGGGGTCCAGTTCAACACATACGCCTCCATAAGGGTGCGCGGAGCGATAATGGACGAATTGAGGAGCATGGATTGGATGACGAGGTCCATGAGGGATAAGTCGAACCAGCTTGAAAAGGCCTACGACGCGGTGGAAAAAAGGACCGGCAGGCCAGCCGAGGTCGAAGAGGTGGCCAGGTACCTCGAGATAACGACGGAGAGCCTCTACTCGCTCCTGAGCCAGGTGAGCGCCGTGAGCGTGCTGAACCTCGACGACATGGGGATAAACCACATCGACGAGGGGATGGATATCCTCGAGTGCATAAAGGACCCCGAGGGAAAAGACCCGATGACGGTGGTTAAATTCAACGAGATAAAGAGGAGGGTGGCCGAGGCCGTTGAAACGCTCCCGGAAAAGGAAAAACTTATTATCTCGCTGTATTATTACGATGAGCTGACCCTGAAGGAGATAGGCAAGGTGCTCGAAATCACGGAGTCGAGGGTATGCCAGCTCCACAGCCAGTCGATGCACAGGCTCAAGGCGCGCCTGAAAAAATGCATCGGCGTCTAAACAAGGTGTTTTGATTTTATGATAGCCCGGAGCTTTTCAATGCGATGCGGGTTTCATTTTTTCGCGTTTTGACAGCCCTGTGCTTTCCAATCATAAGGAGGTATCACTTGCAGGCTGCCGTGACGTCCGTCGCTTTTGAAATTATTTGAGCGGAGCCTGAAAGATACTATTCCATCAACGCGCGGGAAGTCCGATATCAGCGCCTAAGGGCCGGTCCAGACCGTGTTTTAAAGGCTCAAGGCCGGGGTTCCAGGCGGCGTCCCACGACCAAACCCATTTAATGTTTCCTTCGGGTATAATTCCCCGCAAGCTATGAACGTAAGTTCCTTCGGAAACCCCGGAGCTTGCTCGGGGTGGTTCATAAAAATCAATATATACCGTAACTTCACCGGATATCAGCGGCCAAAAACACCTAAAGGATTGGTGCGGATTCCCGATAAAATTAAGAAGGGGAGTTATATGGGTGAAATCGACCAAATCATGGAAAATCTGGGGAGCGCCGACCCTTCGTTAAGGAGATTCGCCTGCGAGACCATAGAGGAGACAAGGGACAATGCCTTTGTCCCGGAGCTCGTGGCGAGGCTTAAGGACGAAGACCCGGGCGTGAAAGAGGCCGCCCTGAACGCGCTCGCGGCCATAGGCGGAACAAGCGTGGCGGAGGCCATGGCGCCGCTTTTGAAGACCGACGACGCGTCGCTGAGGAACATCGGGGTAGAGGTACTCGAGCTCATCGGGCGCGACGCCATCGACACCCTTTCCACCCTTCTCAACGACGGCGACGACGGCGCGGTCAAGTTCGCCGTCGACATACTCGCCAAGATGAGGGACGAGCGCGCCGTGAGCATGCTCACCGGCCTGATAAAACACAGGAACCCCAACGTCAGGTGTGCGGTGGCGGTCTGCCTCGGCATGATAAACGCCGGCGGTTCGGTGCCGGTCCTCCTGCAGGCGCTCGACGACACGGAGGAATGGGTGAGGTTCTCCGCCGTGGAGGGGCTCGGTCTTTCGGGCGACCCAAGGGCCCTGGGCCCGCTGCTGGCTATAATAGAGACCGGCTCCGGATCGATAGTCGAAGCGGCCGTCGAGGCGCTCAGCAGGATAGCTTCAAGCGACGGCGCGGCTATGCTGCTTGAGAAGATAGAGAGGATTGTAAAGGCCGGTCATCTGTTCAACATACCTGCCGTTGTGGAGCTTTTGGAGAAGGCGCAGGCCCCGGGGTCCAACTTCAAGCCCTCGCAGGAGTTCAAGGAGTCGTACTTCAATTTTTTTTCAAACAACCTCGATGACGGCGAAAAGGCCGTCCAGACCAACGCGCTAAAGGGCCTGGGGCTCCTCATGCTCCCCGAGGGCCTGAAAAGGGTGCTTGAGTTCGCCGAGTCGCAAAAAGAGATGGATGAGGAGACCGAGTCGCTTATAGTGGACTCCATCGTATCCATCATCGGAAGAGGCCCTCTGCCGGCGATATTGCGGTCCGAGTTGAAAAAACGCGGCAAGAGCTTCAGGCCCCTGGTAAAGGCGCTCTCTGAGATAAAATCCGAGGCGGCTGTGCCTCTGCTGGAGGAGACCATAGACAAGGTGTCGAAGCACGAGCAGAGGGACGTGGTGAACGCTATCGCGTCGATCGGCTCCCCGGCCTCGCTCGGGGCGCTTAAGAAGTGCCTCGGTAGCGCGGACGGGCACACGAGAAAGATAGCGGCCAGGGCGCTCGCGTCCATCGCCGGGGACGCCGCCGTGGAGAGCCTCATGGCCGTCCTCAGGAAGGAGGTCTACAGGGACGTGATGGAGGAGATCACCGATTCCCTCGCCACTATCCCCTCCGAGCCGGTAAGGCGGGGTTTCGGCGGGCTGCTCGAATCCGAGAGGGAGATACTGAGGGAGATGGGGGCCAGGGGGCTCGGCCTTATCGGGGACGATAGCGCGGTGGAGCTCCTCCGCAAGGCGGTGAAGGACCCCAGCCCGGCCGTAAGAAAGACAGCATACCAGTCCATTGCCAGGCTCGGCATACCCGATACGGCGGATATCGTGATATCCGGCCTCGATGACGCGGATGACGACGTAAGGCGCGCGCTTTTAAAGGCGCTGAACGGGTGGCCGTGCGACAATATCAGGGAGGGCATCGTCAAGGCCCTGAACGACAGAAACCTATGGGCCAGGCGCCAGGCGGTGATACTCGTGGGGGATATCTGCGGCGCGGAGTTCGAGGAGACGATAATAGAGATGCTTGAAAAGGACGGGCCGCCCGTGAAGGCCGCCGCGGCCTGCGCCCTGGTGAAGATAGGCACACCGAGGTCGGTCCCGGTCCTTGAGAGGTTCCTGCACCACCCCGACCCCTCGGTCAGGGCCGCAGTTGAAAATGCGTTAGGATCCATGCAATGCTGACTTTAGGGCTAAATAGCAAGCCTAAGCTCTCCAACGAGACCTTTACGCTGATAAGCGGACTTATCTATTCCAGGTGCGGGATTTTTTTTGCCCTCTCGAAGAAGTATCTGCTGGAGGCCAGGCTCCAGAAAAGGCTCGAAGTGCTGAGCCTTAAGACGTTCGGGGACTACTACTATTACCTGACGTACGACGCGGAAAGAGAAAAGGAGATGGCAAGGCTTTTAAACACCATAGTCACCAATGAGACGAGTTTTTTCAGGGACCTCATGCAGCTCGACGCGTTCAGGAGGGGCGTGATGCAGCGGCTCATGAACGATAAGGAAAAGAGCGGCTCGAGGAACTTGAGGCTCTGGAGCGCGGCCTGCTCCACCGGCGAGGAGCCGTACACGCTGGCGATGATGCTCCTGGAGGACGGGATCCCGTCGAGGGGCTACGGCGCGGAGATTCTCGCCAGCGACTTGAGCGACAACGTGCTCAGAAGCGCGCAGGCCGGGGTCTACGATAAGTACTCGCTCCGGAACACTCCGGAGGCGTATATCGCCAAATACTTCCAGAACAGCGCCGAGACGTACGCCGTCAATAAAAAGGTGCAGGAACTCGTGAGGTACAGGAAGATCAACCTGTACAACGCGCTGGAGACGGCGACGGTCAAGTCCGTGGACGTCATATTCTGCAGGAACGTCCTTATATATTTCGACGACGCGTCCAAGAAAAAAGTGTTGGCCCACCTTTATGACAGCCTGAACAAAGGGGGGTACCTGTTCGTCGGTTTTTCAGAATCGCTGCACGACGTCACCAGGCTTTTCAAGCCATTGAGCATCGAGCGAACCGTGGTATACCAGAAGGTGTGAGAGGTCGGCATGGAAAAAAAGATACTTGTCGTGGACGACTGCGACACTACGAGGAAGCTCCTGTCTTATATCATGAAGGAGCGGGGATACAAGATAATCACCGCTTCAAACGGGATAGAGGCGCTGGAGGTGCTTGCGGCCAACCATATAGACCTTGTCGTAACCGACATGAACATGCCGCAAATGGACGGGCTGGAGCTCTCCCGCAATATAAAGGAGAGCGGCGCGTACTCGAAACTGCCGGTAATAATGGTTACTACCGAGACCGCGGAGGCGGACAGGAAGATGGGCATGGAGGCCGGCGTTAGCACCTATCTTACGAAGCCGATAACCCCGCAAGAACTGCTCTACGAGATAGAGAAGCTCCTGTAGCACGGAGGAGAGCATATTTTAAACAAGGCTATAATCCAAGGAGGCGGCCGCGATGTACGATCAGAACATGAAGATACTTGTCGTAGATGATTTCTCGACCATGAGGAGGATCATAAGGAATATATTAAAGGAGATAGGCTACACCAACGTGGACGAGGCCGACGACGGCTCCACCGCGCTTGAAAAGCTCAAGGGCGGGGGCTTCCAGTTCGTGGTAACGGACTGGAACATGCCTAACATGCCCGGCATAGAGCTTCTCAAGGCGATACGGCAGGACGAAGCCCTGAAGCATATACCGGTACTCATGGTCACGGCCGAGGCCGCCAAGGAGAACGTGGTGATCGCCGTCCAGGCCGGGGTGAACAACTATATAGTGAAGCCCTTCACCGCGGCGGCGCTGAAGGAAAGGATAGACCTGATACTTGCAAAGCTCAAATCGGCGCAATAGCGATAGCCGGCCCTTCCGATAAAAAAACATACCGCGTGAACGCGAAAGGAGAAGACGAATGGGACAGGATAAATTTCCCACGATGATAGCCAAGATACGGGAGGAGGTCTCCAATCTGGCCTTTTTCGTCGATATAACGAGAAAGGGCATGGACACCATCGAATCCACCCTGACGATAGGCAAGGAGAAGTTCCCGGAGGCTTCCAGCCAGCTCTCCAGCGTCACCGGGGACCTTGAGAACGCGGCGAACAACATCATGTCCATACTCGAGACCCTTATGCAGGAGCAGGAAAGGGCCGATGTCATCATCAAGGAGCTTTTGTCGTGGGCCTGCGGCATCCAGGGAAGCTCTGACTCCTGCGCCAGGATAACAGAGCTCGCCTCCATACACACGAGGTCGAAGAACAGCATGATGGAGATATTCGGCAACATGTCCTTCCACGACCTCTCCGGGCAGAAGCTCAAGAAGGTGATACGGTCGCTGGCCGTTATCGAATCAAAGCTCCTGGAGGTGGCGGTCAACTTCGACCTGGTGGACGGCAGGAGCATCGAGGAGAAGAACAATCTGCTGAGCAAGCTCAAGGGCTCTTCGGAGATAAAGCCCATAAACCAGGACGTCGTCGACCAGCTCCTGAAGGAGTTGAGGTCGTAGGGGGCTCAAGGCCCCTTTCCCGGCATCGGCGGAGGATATCTAAAAGCGAGGGTATATGTCATTTTCAAACGACGAAATGGACGAGATAATAAATGATTTTATCACGGAGGCGTCCGAGGGTCTCGATGCCCTTGACCAGAAGTTCATAGAGCTCGAGAAAAAACCGGGAGACACGACCCTTCTCAATGACATATTCCGCTCCATCCATACGATACACCGAAGACGTCCTCAATAAGCTCCGAAAAGGGGACATGGCCGTCACAGCCCCCATTATGGACGCCATCCTCCAGGCAGTGGACATTATCAAGCTCCTGTTGAACAATATAAGAGAGAGGAACGCAAAAGAGGAGAATATCTCTCCGATAATCAATATATTGAAGGGAATATCGAGCGGGCGTTCAGGCGCCGCTGTAACGGCAGGGGCGCAGCCCCCGCAGGCCGGGGCGCAAAAGCCGCGGCAGGCCGAGCCGGTAAAAGCGGCCGAACCAGTGAAGGAGCCCGAACCGGTAAAGACGGCTGAACCGGCTCCTGGTCCGCAGGCAAGCGCCACGGTCAAGGAGCTCAACCCCGCGGCCACGCGGTCCGGCGCCAATGATCCGTCAAGGCCCCGGGCAAAGGCCGAGGAAGGCGGGGAGAAGACCAGGGAGAGGGAGCAGTCGATAAGGGTGGATATCGGCAGGCTCGACGCCGCGCTGAACCTGGCGGGCGAGCTCGTGCTTTCGAGGAACAGGCTGACCAGGCTCGGCTCCAGGCTGAGCGAATGGAACGCGGAGAGCGAGATAGTGGCGCAGATGGAGGAGGCCATATCCCAGCTCGGTATCGTCACCTCCGACATCCAGCTCGCCGTGATGAAGATGAGGATGCAGCCGATAGCCAAGGTATTCAATAAATTCCCGCGTATGGTGAGGGACCTGGCCAGGTCGACCAATAAGGAGGTCGAGCTTGTCCTGAGCGGCGAGGAGACGGAGCTTGACAAGACGGTCATTGAGGAGATAGGCGACCCGCTGGTGCACATCGTCAGGAACTCGATCGACCACGGGATAGAGACGCCGGAGGAACGGGTCGCCAGGGGCAAGCCCAGGTGCGGGACCATCAACCTTTCGGCGTACCAGGAGGGGCGCAACATCATTGTGGCGATATCCGACGACGGCAAGGGGATAAACCCGGACGCCCTCAAGAAGTCGGCCTTTGAAAAAGGCCTTATTACCGCCGAAGACAACGAGAAGCTCTCGGCCAAGGACGCCTTGAGCCTGATATTCATACCGGGGTTCTCAACGGCCGCCCAGGTCAGCAGCATATCGGGCAGGGGGGTCGGTATGGATGTGGTCAAGACGAACATATCGAGGATAAACGGGACCATCTCGATAGATTCCGAGGTCGGCAAGGGCACCAGGATACTGTTCAGGCTCCCGCTCACGCTCGCTATAATTCAGGCTCTGACGGTAGAGGCCAACGGCGAGGTTCTCGGCATACCGCTCTCGAACGTTATAGAGAATATAAGGGTTACCTCCTCGGAGATAAAGACCATAGAGGGGAGAGAGGTCATAAGGATAAGGGACACCGTCTACCCGCTCGTGAGGCTCGGC
>JACRNN010000241.1 GCA_016234955.1 Deltaproteobacteria bacterium
CTGAGGAGCGATAATCGGCATGGCGGCGCTGAATCCGGCGACCGGGTATAAGGTTGTATACCTTGCAAGCGGCGGGGCGGGCATACTGGTTCTATTGCTGGCGCTGAAGATGCCGTACCTTGACGGCGATGTAAAGAATAACCACGATTGGAAAGAAGCGCTGAGGATATTCAAGACGGTAATCTCCAATAAGGGGATACTCTTTACCAGCGCGGTCGAAGCGGCGATACTGTTTGCATACGGGACGTTTGAGACCTTCCTGCCCCTGTATTCTCTGAAGCTCGGCCTCAGCGCCTATGCGGTCGGGATATTCCTTTCCGCGCAGGTCGTAACCCTCGCCCTTACCAAGCCTCTGATGGGGAGATTCTCCGATAAACATGGAAGGAGACCTCAGATATTCGCGGGCGCGATAATCGGCGCCGGCTGTATCGGCGCCTTCTCGTTCTTTACCGCCTTTCTGCCTCTGCTTTTATTAAGCATGTCATTCGGCCTGTGCCTTTCCATTGTGACATCCGCTACATCCGCATTGGTCGCGGATCTCAGCAGGGAAGAGACGCATGGAGGAGCCATGGGAATACTCGGCTCAATAATGGACATAGGCCATACGACAGGGCCTTTGATATCCGGCTTTATCGCCGCATATTTTGGCCTCGCGTTTTCATTTATGGGGGCATCGGCGATGCTTCTATTCTTTGCCTTTGTCTTTCTTTGGGGAACGATAAAGGGGTAAATAGCGAGCCGCCGCGGCATGAAACCTTCCCTCGATGGCGAATCTGATCCTGTACCATCCGTATTTGACGAACTCCGGGATTTGGAGCGTCAGGTTATTCGCGTCGAGCCGCCTGATATCGTCCGGCCTTGATGCGCGTGCGGCAACGGGCTCTATCCGTGTCCCCTCCGGCATCATGCGCCTGAAGATAAAGAGCGCCCTTTTCATGTGGTACCATGATGTTACAAGTATAATGGCCTTAAGGCCCCTCTCCTCCATGATACGCCTCACTTCCACGGCGTTCTCATAGGTGTTTCTCGATGCCTTTTCAAGGAGTATCTCATCCCGTTCATGCGCATCATGGGCAAGGGCCCTCTGGAATATGGCGTCGAGGTCAGAATCGATGTTTACCCCGCTCAAGACGAGCATATTGGCCCTGCCCTTTTTTAGAAGCAGAAGTCCGGTCTCCACCCTGCCCTTTCCTCCGGTCAGGACTACTATGGCGTCGGCCCTTCCGGATGCCTCTTTTTTAGAGCGCGGCCCTGCCGGCGCCAACGCCACGTCCGAGGCGAATTCCATGAAAAGCCATATTGCTCCGGCCATGATTATAACAACGGCTGTAAAGGCGTATATCCGTCTTTTTCTAAAAAGACCTTGCAATGCCGGCATAAAAATGGTAAATTGTGACGCTAAAAATGTTAAACGGAGGATAGAGATGGCCGCTTGTTATATATGCAAAAAGGCGCCGGCTTTCGGCAATAATATCAGCCACGCGCATAATAAGACCAGGAGAAGGTGGAACCCGAACCTGCAAAGCGTCCGCGCCGTATTCAGCGGCAAGGTCAAGAAGGTGCGCGTATGCAGCCGCTGCATACGCTCCGGCTCAGTCGTAAAGGCCGCCTGATAATTCCGCTGCGTCCTTCTACCCCTGAAGGCTTTGACGTAACGCCCTCAGGGGTTTTTTCATGCCTTCCCATCTTCTCGGTAACGTCAATTATTTTGTGTCAAGATAAATGCGTTTTCTCACCGGCCTTTCTTTTGCTTACTTTTCTTTTCTCCCGAAAAGAAAAGTAAGTCTCCTATGATGGCTATCGCGTCTATCTCTACCCCCGCCCCCTTCGGCAGCGCGCTCACCTCTACCGTCGAGCGCGCCGGGTACGGGGCGCTGAAGAACTCCTCATAGACCGAGTTCATCCCGGTGAATTCCGATATGTCTTTTAAAAAGACGGTCGTCTTCACGACGTCCTTCATGGAGCCTCCGGCCTCCTCAAGCACCATCCTGAGGTTCGTCAGCGCCTGCCTCGTCTCTGCGCCAATGCCGCCGGGGACGATTTCTCCGGTCATCGGCAGGGCCGGTATCTGGCC
>JACRNN010000242.1 GCA_016234955.1 Deltaproteobacteria bacterium
GTGGAGAGGCTCGTAATCGACGACCCCGCGGAGTTCGAGAGGGCCATGAGATTCGTGGAGGAGTGCATGCCGGCGCTCGCCGGGAGGGTGGAGCTCTATGAAGGCAAGGAGGACCTCTTTGACGCGCGCGGCGTGGAGATAGAACTCGCCGACGCGATAGAGAAGAAGGTGTGGCTGCGCTCGGGCGGCCATATAGTCATAGACCAGATGGAGGCCCTGACCGCCATCGACGTCAATACCGGCAAGTACGTCGGCAAGAAGAACTCCGACGAAACGATACTGAAGACCAATCTCGAGGCCGTAAAGGAGGTGGTCTATCAGCTCAAGCTCAGGAACATCGGCGGCATAATCGTAATAGACTTCATAGACATGGGTAAGGCCGTTGACCGCGAGAAGGTCTACAACGCACTGAGGGACGCGCTCAAGGCCGATAAGGCGCGCACCAATATCCTGAAGATCTCCGAGCTCGGCATAGTCGAGATGACCCGGAAGAGGGTGCGCGAGAACCTCGCCCAGTCGCTCTGCGAGCCGTGCCCATACTGCGAGGGCAACGGGGCCGTCAAGGCGCGCTACACCATATTGATGGACATATACAGGGAGCTTCGCAAAGAGATCCCGTTGGGCAGGAACAAGACCACGCTCTACGTCAGCCCGTCCGTGGCCGAGCTCCTGCAGACCGTGGACGCGGACATAATCAAAGACCTCGAGAAGAGGTTTGACAAGAAGATAACCATAAAGGCCGTGGACAGGTTCCATCAGGAACGCTACGAGATAGAGTAGGGCGGGAGCGGGGCGGCAAAATGCCGGGCCGGCGCCACGGCCGTTCAGCGGCCTGTTATGATATGGTCTTCATATTGACCGTTTTAGGAGTGGTACTGATACTGGAGGGGATACCGTACTTCGGCTTTCCCGGCAGGGTAAAGCAGTGGGCCATCACGCTCCAGGATATACCGGAGCGCACCCTGAGGGTCATGGGCTTGATATCCGTGGTCGCGGGGCTGGCCATGCTCTACCTGATAAGGTTCCTTTAAGGAACCTCTGATTAATTCGCAATAGCATGTCATTCTGAGCAAAGCGAAGAATCTCAACGTCTATAAAATCAATAAGTTACGAGATTCTTCGGTCGCTACGCTTCCTCAGAATGACAGAAAAACATAATTAATCA
>JACRNN010000215.1 GCA_016234955.1 Deltaproteobacteria bacterium
CTGGTAAGGACGCGGTTCGGGTTTCTCAGCAGGTACTCGAGGAGCGCGTACTCCTTGACCGTAAGCTCTATATCCGTGTCCCCCCTCCTGGCCTTGCGCGTGGCCGGGTCGAGCGAGAGGTCGGCGAACTTGAGCGGCGCGGCGCCGTATCCGCCCCTCCTCATAAGTACCCTCAACCTCGCAAGGAGCTCCTCGAAGGCGAACGGCTTGGTCAGATAGTCGTCGGCCCCGAGGTCGAGCCCCTTCACCCTGTCCTCGACCGAATCCCGCGCCGTGAGCAGGAGCACCGGGGCCTTGACGCCGAGTCCCTTCAATTCCTTCAACACCTCAAAGCCGCTCTTCTTCGGCAGCATTATGTCGAGTATGATGGCGTCATACTCGTTCACCTGCGCGAAGTTCTCGCCTTCCGTGCCGTCGTAGGCAACGTCCACGGCGTAGCTCTCCTGCTCCAGCCCGGTCTTTATGAAGCCGGCCACCTTCTTCTCGTCCTCGATTACAAGTATCCTCATGACAAATACCCCTTAACGGGCGCTCTTAAGCTCTCTCGGCAGCCCCCTGGAATTGACCCTGCCCATGGCCACCATCGTAACCCTGTCCGGGGTGAGCAGGCGGCCGCAGATATCCTCCATCTCCCTCATGGTGACGCCGTCTATCCCCTTCACTATCTCCCTGACCGGGACCACCTTGCCGAAGTATATCTCGTCGCGCGCAAGCTTCGTCATGCGGCTGTCGCTGGTCTCAAGCCCTAAGAGCATCCCGCCCTTGAGCTGCTCCTTGGCGTTTGTGAGCTCCTCCTTAGTGACGCCCTTTTGCAGTTTCCTGAACTCCCGGAGTATGAGGCCGACCACCTCGGTGAACGTGTCGGCGGACGTCCCGGCGTATACCACGAGCGACCCCGCGTCCTTACAGAGGCTCAAATACGAATAGACGGAGTAGACGAGCCCCCTTTTCTCCCTTATCTCCTGGAAGAGCCTCGAGCTCATCCCTGAGCCGAGTATGGTATTGAGGAGATATACCTTGTACCTGTCAGGGTGGGGCTGCGGCGGCGCGGGCACGCCGAGGCACAGGTGCGCCTGCTCAAGCTCCTTTTTTATAAGCCTCACGCCGGGGGTTGAAGCGGGGGCGGCCGCCCCCTTCTTCACCGGGCCAGGCTCCATGGAGCCGAAGGTCTTTTTTACCAAGGAGAGCACCCTACCGTGCTTGAGCCCCCCTGCGGCGGTGATGAACACCCTGCCCGGGCCGTAATGCTCCCTGAAATAATCGAGTATCTCGGCCCTGCCGATAGACTCGATATTCTCCTTTGACCCCAGGATGGACCTGCCGAGCGGGTGGCCTTTCCAGAAGTTCTCGGCGAATACGTCGTGTATGAGGTCGTCAGGCGTGTCCTCCACCATCTTTATCTCCTGGAGGACGACGAGCTTCTCCTTCGCCAGCTCGTTCCTGTCGAACTTCGAGTTCAAGAATATGTCGGAGAGGATGTCTATGGCGAGGGCGAGGTCCTTATTGAGCACCTTGACGTAAAAGCAGGTGTTCTCCCTCGACGTGAAGGCGTTGAGGACGCCTCCGACGGACTCTATCTCCTTCGAGATGTCGAGCGAGGTGCGCCTCTGCGTCCCCTTGAAGAGCAGGTGCTCTATGAAGTGGGTAACGCCGTTTACCCCGGCCTTTTCATCCCTTGAGCCGGTATTGACCCAGACCCCGACGGAGCAAGACTCCACATCGGGCATCTCTTCGGTTATGACGTTTATTCCGCTATGAAGGGTGGTTTTCTGGATCAGGGACATATGCGGTAAAATCCCCGCTTATGATAGGATTGCGCCCTGACAGGTTGCTGAAAAAGCCCCATCTGCTTTGTCGTCCGACCCGCACTGCTCGTGCGGGTGCCCCGGCTCGTCACTGCGGCGTACAGAAAAAGTACGACTTCCCATTGCAATTGTAAAGACGCAATGGGAGCCCTGCCTCACTTCTCGACTCCTCGCATCTGTAACTTTTTGAGCAACCTGACGCTATGCCGGAGTTTTTCAGCAACCTGCCACAAGGATGCCGCGGCTTTGAAACTTCACTTGATAACGGAGCCGGCCCCTTCGTCACATAAAAACATGCGTGCCGCCCGGAGGGCGGCACGCCCGATGCAGACCGGATAAAGACAATGCGCCTCAGGCGAGCGTCTGGCCGAGGGCCTCTTTCCTGGAGAGGCGGATCTTGCCGGCCTTGTCAACCTCTATGACCTTCACAAGGACTTCATCGCCTTCCTTGAGCACGTCAGTTACGTTCTTAACCCTCTCCTCGGCCAACTGCGAGATATGGACGAGCCCCTCTGTCCCGGGGAATATCTCGACAAAGGCGCCGAAGTCCATTATCTTTTTGACCTTGCCCATGTAGAGCTTGCCTATCTCCGGCTCCTGGGTAAGCCTTTTTACTATATCTATGGCCTTCTGCACGGCAACGCTGTCCATGGACGCTATGTTCACCTTGCCGGTGTCGTCTATGTCTATCTTGACGCCGGTCTCCATGATGATGCCCTTTATGTTCTTCCCGCCGGGCCCGATGACGTCCTTTATCTTTTCCTGTTTCACGTAGATGGTGGTGATCCGCGGCGCGTAAGCCGACAGGTCGGCGCGAGGCGTCTCTATGGCGGAGCGCATCTTGCCGAGTATGTGTAGCCTGCCCTCTTTTGCCTGGTAGAGCGCCTCTTTCAGTATCTCAGGGGTGACCCCGCCTATCTTTATGTCCATCTGCAGGGCCGTCACGCCGTTTTCCGTCCCGGCGACCTTGAAGTCCATATCGCCCAGGTGGTCCTCGTCCCCGAGTATGTCGGAGAGGACGACCGCCTCATCCCCCTCCTTTATAAGGCCCATCGCTATGCCGGCCACGTGCCCCGTGGTCGGCACGCCCGCGTCCATCAGCGAGAGCGACGCTCCGCAGACCGTGGCCATCGACGAAGAGCCGTTTGATTCAAGTATGTCGGAGACGACCCTGATGGTGTATGGGAACCCGCCGTCGTTGGGCAGTACCTTCGACACCGCCCTCTCGGCAAGCGCGCCGTGGCCTATCTCCCTTCTTCCGGGGCCCCTCAATATCTTCACCTCGCCCACGCTGAAGGGGGGGAAGTTATAGTGGAGCATGAACGTCTTGTATTCCCAACCGGACAGGGCGTCTATCTTCTGCTCGTCCTCGGAGGTCCCGAGCGTGGTGACGACCATCGCCTGGGTCTCCCCCCTTGTGAAAAGCGCCGAGCCGTGGGTCCTGGGGAGCAGGCCAACGTCGCAGGTTATCTCCCTTATGTCCCTGGGCCCCCTGCCGTCGACCCTCTTCTTCTCCTTTACGACCATCTCCCTCATGAGATCGTACTTTATATCGCTCACGATGGCGCCTATCTCCTTGCCCCTGCCCTCGAACTCGGCGGCGAGCGCCTCGATGGTCTCCTTCTTGAGGGCGGACAGAGCAGAGTACCTGTCCTTCTTCACCGGGACCCTGAGCGCCGCCTTGAGCCTCTCCAATGCGAGCTCTTTTACCCTTGATTCGAGCGCGCCGTCCACGGCGGCCGGGGCCACCTCCATCTTCTTCGTCCCGGCCTCGCCTATTATCCTCTTTTGGAGCTCCAGCACGCCCTTCATGTTCTCCTGCGCGAACTTGAGCGCCTCGATGAGGTAGTCCTCGGAGACGAAGCGCGAACCGCCCTCGACCATGATTATCGAGCCCTCGGCCGCGGCCACTATCAGGTCGAGCTCGGATTCCTTCTGTTGCTTGAGCGACGGGTTGCATATGAGCTTGCCGTCTATGGAGCCTATCCGCGCCGCGGCTATCGGGCCGTTGAACGGTATGTCGGATATGCCGAGGGCGATGGATGCGCCGATGGAGGCCACCAGCTCCGGGTCATGCCCCTGGTCGACTGAAAGGACGGTGGCTACGACCTGAGTCTCGTGATAATAGCCTTCGGCGAAGAGCGGCCGGAGCGGCCTGTCGATGAGGCGGGAGCCGAGCACCTCTTTTTCGCTCGGCCTGCCCTCGCGCTTGAAGAACCCTCCGGGTATCTTCCCGGCCGCGTAGGTCATCTCCATGTAGTTTACCGTAAGCGGCATGAAGTCCAGCCCCAATGAAGGCGCGTCGTTGCGGCACGCCGTGACGAGGACCACGGTATCGCCGTACCTTAACGTGCATGAGCCGTGCGCCTGCCTGGCCATCTTCCCGATCTCTATAGTGAGCGTCCTGCCGGCGTATTCAATCTCGTAATGCCTCAATTATATTCTCCTGTCTGATCACGTTATTTTTTAAAGCCCGCATCGTGCGTTTTAAAAAATATGAACATGAATTGCGAGCGCGGCAAGCTTCGCCTGATTATACCCGAAGGAAAGGATGAAACCGCCGGCAGCGTGGTCTAACGCCTCAGGCCGAGCCTCTCCACTATGCTCTTGTAGCGCTCGACGTCCTTCCCCTTTACGTAATCGAGGAGCCGCCTCCTACTGCCGACCATCTTGAGAAGCCCACGCCTTGAATGATGGTCCGACTTGTGGGTCTTGAAGTGGCCGCTCAGGCTGTTGATCCTTTCGCTCAAAAGGGCTATCTGAACCTCCGGAGACCCGGTGTCGCCCTCATGGGACTTGCGCAGGTTACTTTGGATACCACGGAGCTTGCTCCGGGGTGGTTCATCCGCGGCCTGGACCTGACTGACCACGAATATTAACATCTATCGACCTGCAAGGAAAGTCTTTTTTTAACCGCACCCCGACTTCGCGGCCTGGCCCGCGCCGCCATCCATCGTCTCTATCCCGGGTGTATCCTCGCCCGTAGGGCAGAGGGCCTGCGCCGAAGAGCGCTTAATCGCCTCTTCAATGGGGATGATGGAGCTTATGAGGGTCTCTTTTCCGGCCTCGGGGCTGACGGACTCCCCTATGGTAAAGGCCCCGGACGCCACCCTCCTGAGTCCGGTCAAGTGCGCGCCGCAGCCGAGGATATTCCCGAGGTCGCTGCATATCGACCTGACATACGTGCCCCTTGAGCATACGACCCTGAACTCCAGATAAGGGGACGCTATATTGAGCGCCTCTATGCCGAAGACCTCCACGTCCCTGGCCTCGCGCTCCACCACTATCCCGCGCCTTGCGAGCCTGTAGAGCGGCACACCTGCCCGCTTTATGGATGAGTACATGGGCGGGACCTGGCGTATCTTGCCGGTAAAGCCCGAGAGGGCGCGCAGGATATCGCCCGGAATAACGCGTGAAAAGTCCCCGGTAGAGAGCACCTTCCCTTCGCTGTCATACGTGTCTGTCGCTTCGCCGAGCTTGAGCGCGGCTATATAGTCCTTCCTGCCGCCTTCAAGGAGGCGGGAGGCCTTCGTAGCCCCGTCTATCACAAGCGGCAGAACCCCGGTGGCGAGCGGGTCGAGGGTCCCCAGGTGCCCGACCTTGCGCGCGCCTATCTTCTTTTTTACGGCCGCCACCACGTCATGCGAGGTCCAGCCCCTCGGTTTATCGGCTACGATTACCCCGTTAAAATTCTCGGCAGCAAGCTGCGGAGAATTTTCAAGTAAGGAATTTATCATTTGTAATTCGCTCGCTCCTCCCCTAAGCCAAGCCGCGGGGAATCCGCTCGCTATGCTTGTTGAAGCTTCCCGCGGCTCGCGGCGGGGGTCTCCGAAATGCAAGGCAGTCGATTTCGATTCGCCCGCCTGCCTCCCGCTAATCATGCCGCGGGCCTCGCGCTCGCTATGCATTTTCATACCTTTTGACCGTGGGCAAACTGGGCCTTTACGGCCTCTATCACCCTTGCCTTTATCTCCTCAAGGCCCCCCTTCACGGTAAAGCCGGCGGCGTTGCGATGCCCGCCGCCGCCGAACGACTTGGAGACCTCGGCCACGTCGACGCCGCCCTTGGACCTCAAGCTCACCTTGTACTCAAGGGCCCCGCACTCCCTGAAGAGCGCCCCGACCTCGACGCCTTCTATGCCGCGGGCGTAGTTGACGAAGCCGTCGGCCACGTCCTTTTCGGCCCCCGCCTTTTTGAACATATCAAGCGTTACCGCAAGGGTCGCTATCTTCCCGTCGCCTTTCACCTCTATCACGTCGAGCGTGGATAGCACCATCGCCAGGAGCCTGTATCTCTTAGCCGGGTAGTTCTCGTAGACCCGCCTCGATACGTCCCACGGCTCGGCGCCGAGCCTTACAAGCTCCCCGGCCTTGATGAAGGCATCCGGCGTCGCGGAAGAGTACCTGAAAGACCCTGTGTCGGTATGTATCGCCACGTAGAGGTTGACGGCTATGTCGCGCGTTATCTCCAGCGAGGCCGCCTTGCAGAAGTCGTATACGAGCTCGCCGGCGGCGCTCGCCCCAGGTTCTACTATATTAATATCCCCGAAACAGTCGTTTGTGGCGTGGTGGTCTATGTTTACCACGCAGCCCGGGTACTTGAGGTTGACGAAGTCCCTGCCGAGCCTGTCCTTCTGGCCGCAGTCGACCGCGAACGTGGCGTCAAAAGGCCCCAACCCATCGAGGCTGTGCACAACGGTCTGGGCGCCGGGGAGGAACTTGAAGAGGTCCGGAATCCGGTCCTCGAGGTAGGCCGTGGCGTCCTTGCCCCGGCCCCTCAAGGCGAGCGTCATGCCGAGCAGGGAGCCGATGGCGTCGCCTTCCGGGCTCACGTGGGAGACGACCAGGAACCTCTTGCCCCTCTTCAATACCTCTATGGCCTTGTCGAAACGTCTATCCATGTTTTAATGCTTCCTTCGGATATAATTCCCCGAAGCTTGGGCTTAGCGAGCTATGGACATGCATAGCGAGCGGATAGGAATAGATACTTCCCCGAACACCCGCCCCTATCCGGAATTATACCGCATGGCGCGTTGCGCTGCTTAAAGTTCGCCGCCCTCTTTCATCTCTTTTATCACTTTGCCGATGCGATCGGAGTACTCTATGGAGTCGTCGAACAGGAAGTTTATAGAAGGTATGCGCCTTATATCGAGCCGCTTGGCAAGGTATCTCCTGATGTAGCCGCTCGCGCTGTTCAGGCCGCTGCGGCTCTTTTCCTTTTCCGCGGCGCTCCCTATCTGGCTGAAATAGACCTTCGCCTCCTTGAGGTCCGG
>JACRNN010000217.1 GCA_016234955.1 Deltaproteobacteria bacterium
CTGGTCCCTGACGAGCTTGTCGTGAACATGGTCGCGGACCGCATTAAGGACGCTGACTGCGCGGCAGGGTGCATACTCGACGGCTTTCCGAGGAACATACCCCAGGCAAAATCCCTCGAAACGACGCTCGACGGGATGAACAAGAAAATAGACAGCGTCATCGGGATAGCCGTTGACAGGAAAGAGCTCCTCAGGCGCTTAAGCGGCAGACGGGTTTGCAAGAAGTGCTGGGCGAGCTACCACGTGATATTCAACACGCCGATAAATATCGGCATGTGCGACAAGTGCGGCTCCGAGATATACCAGAGGGAAGACGACAAGGAAGAGACGATCGAGGCGCGCCTCAATGTCTATGAGCAGGAGACCGCGCCGCTTATCGATTATTATACGAACAGGGGCCTATATCGCGCCATCGACGGCATAGGCGGCGTTGACCAGATAACGAACGCCATAATTGAAGCCATTGACAAGGGAAATCATAATTCTTAAGTCGGCCGCCGAGATAGAGACGATGAGGAGGAGCGGCGTTATCGTTGCCGAGGTCCTCCGGGTATTGCAGGACAATGTAAGGCCGGGGTCCACGACAATGGACCTCGAAAGGATCGCGGAAGAGGAGATCAAGAAGAGGCGCGCCCTGCCGGCCTTCAAGGGGTACAAGGGCTACCCCTTCTGCCTCTGCACCTCCTTAAATAACGAAGTCGTACACGGGATGCCTTCCGTGAAAAAGGTGTTGAAGGAAGGCGACATCATAAGCATGGATTGCGGCGTCTTCTTTGACGGGTTTTACGGCGATTCGGCGGTTACGGTGGGGGTGGGGAATATCTCGGAGAACGCGACCAGGCTGATAGAGGCCACCGCGACATCGCTTGATAAGGCCATAGAGCAGGCCATGGAAGGCAACAGGCTCTACGACATCTCTCACGCGGTACAGCGCTTTGTCGAGGCGCGGGGCTACTCGGTAGTGCGCGACTTCGTAGGCCACGGCATAGGCAGGGAATTGCATGAGCCCCCGCAGGTCCCCAACTTCGGCCCCCCTGGCAAGGGCGCGAAACTCAAGGCCGGCATGGTGCTGGCCATCGAGCCGATGATAAACCTCGGGGACTGCTCGGTCAACGTCCTGAACGACGGCTGGACAGCGGTGACCGCCGACGGGAAGCTCTCGGCGCACTTCGAACATACGGTGGCGATTACCGCCAAGGGGCCGTATGTTCTGACAAGGATCTGAATATGTAATATTTCACTTTTAATCTTTTTGTTTTTATGGTAGATTTACCGTTTACGCGGGTTGTCTGCACACTACCTAAATTTTTTTAAAAAAGAAAGATGGCAAAAGAAGAAGCGATACAGGTGGAAGGCACGGTCATAGAGACCCTCCCGAACGCCATGTTCAGGGTCGAGCTTGAGAACGGGCACAAGGTACTCGC
>JACRNN010000218.1 GCA_016234955.1 Deltaproteobacteria bacterium
AAGACGACGAACAAGACCGATGGGAGTATTCAGCGACAAAACCAGCATCGAAAGGATACTGTTCGCGGTCTTTACCTACGAAAACAAGAAACAAGGAACCGCTACCCTTTTCTCACTGACACAAAATACTTGACGTTACCAGCGAGCGGATTCTCCGCAGTTTGCCGCGGGGAGGAGCGGGCGAATTACAAACGATAAATTCCTTACTTGAAAATGCCCCGCGGCTTGCTGAGGGGAATTTTAACTGCCTTGCAAACAGGCGGGCTCTGTGGTATTTTTTAAGAATGAAGCTTACAAGGGAACAGGTCGATAAGATGTCCGGGCTCGTCTTGAAGAGGCTCAAGGACAAGGACCTGATAGCGTTAAAGGCGACTGAGGCCCGCGTGCTCGAGAGGATAACCGACGCCGTGCTTACCGACCTCAAGGCCGAGGAGGGCCTTGACAGGGAGGTGGAGGAGTTGCTCAAGTCCCACACGGGCGCCATAGACAGCCAGAGGATAGATTACAGGAAGATGTTCAGCATGATAAAGACAAAACTCGCCAGGGAAAGGGGCATAGTGCTTTGAGGCTGTCCGAAGACAGGATCACGCACCTGGCGCACCTCATATCCGACGGCATATGGAAGGACGACCTTGTCGACTTCAAGGACGACGACCGGGCGCTACAGGAGATAAAGCGGGCGATGGTCGAGTACCTGCATGTCGAAGACGAGGCCGACAGCGCGGCCCGCGCCAAGATCCGCTCGCTTTCAAGGGACATACCGGAAGGGAGCCGCGAGTGGGAGGTCCTCTACAGGAAGTACTTCGAGGAAGAGGCCTCGAAAAAGGGCTTTTGATGTCTCATCCGGGGATAACCCCCTTATCTTTCCGGCCGGAAGTCCGGCCATCCTTTCCATCAACCGTATAGGCGTATAGGCCCCAAAACGAAGCTTCCCGGAACCCCTTTAATATCAGGGCGCCTCTAAAAATTAGATATTTTTTTCCGAGGTCGAGGCGGGGTTAGTGAAACCTCCAAGGACTCAAGACCCGAGAGGTTTCAGAACGCTGAAATAAAAAAGCGGAGCATATATGTGAATATGTGTCCATTTTTATTTTCGCCCTAACGAACATACATAGCGAGCGCGAGGCCCGCAACTTGTTGCGGGGTCAAGCGAGCGAATAGAAATATATACTCCCTTACATGTCGAAGATTCCCCGCGGCTTGGGCATAGGGGAGCTTTAAGAGATCGGGGAAAAGAGCAATTTTTAGAGGCGCCCATTAAAAAATGTACTACCAGCTCATACTCCCGCCAATTACAGGGGCCTTGATAGGATGGGTCACAAACTATGTGGCGATAAAACTCCTTTTCAGGCCGCACAAGCCGGTAGAGGTCTTTGGCTACCGGGTCCAGGGCGTCATACCAAAGAGGCGCAAGGAGATAGCGAGGTCGATGGCGAAGGCTATCGAAAAAGAGCTCCTCTCCTCCGAGGACCTCGCCGCCACGCTCGGCAAGATCAACTGGGAGGAAGAGGTTGAAAAGATGGTGGAGGAGGCCGTCGAGCACAGGTTCGGCTCGGAGAGGCTGAGCAAGATCCCACTGGTGGGGGTCGTCTCCGACAATATCAGGTACCATGTGAAGTACCTCCTCACCAAAGAGATAGTCCGCCGGCTCGACAGCAGGAAAGAGGCCTTTGCGTCAAAGGTCCGGGAGCACATAGACGTCAAAGAGATGCTCGTCTCAAAGATAGATCAACTCGACCTCATGAAGTTCGAGAAGCTCCTGACCGAGTTCATAGCGAGGGAGTTGAAACACCTTGAGTACCTCGGCGGCGTCATGGGCTTTTTAATAGGCCTCGGCCAGTCGGTCTTTTACTACCTCTACTGAGGGGCCTTTATCGATCGATGAGAACGGTCCTCACCATAGCCGGTTCAGACCCCTGCGGCGGGGCGGGCGTACAGTCGGATATAAAGACGTTCGAGGCCTTCGGATTAAGGGGCCTCTCGGCCGTAACCGCGCTCACCGCCCAGAACCGCATGGGGGTGCAAGCCTCTCTCAACGTGCCCGCCCGGTTTCTAACAAGGCAGATAGAGGTGCTCCTCGAGGAGTTCAGCGTCGACGCGGTAAAGATAGGGATGCTCGGCAGCTATGCCAACCTGCGCGCCGTCGCGGCCGTCATAAGGGAGCGGAGGCTCCCGAATGTGGTCCTCGACCCGGTCCTGCGCTCCACGGGCGGGTTCCCTCTCATCGACAAGAGGGGGGCTCTGCGCATCACGGAGCTATTCCACTGCGCGACGGTCGCAACGCCCAACATCGCCGAGGCCGAGGCCATATCTGGCATGGACGTGGATAGTCTCGAGGAAATGGAGGATGCGGCCCGGAGGATATCTTCCCTCGGGACCCCTTTCGTGCTTGTAAAGGGCGGGCATCTTAAAGGCCGCCCCGTGGATGTCCTCTACGACGGCAAGAGGGTCCACCGCTTCAAAGGCACGAGGCTCAGGGGCCCCAAGGAGCGGTTCCACGGCACCGGGTGCATGCTATCCGCGGCTATCGCCTGCGCCCTTGCCAGGGGATTGCCGCCGATAAAGGCCGTGGGGGAGGCCAAGGCCTACGTTGAGAGGACCCTTGCCAAAAGGAAGTGACCGGGATATGCGCCGGAGAACCTATACGCTAATCCAGATTGCGGAGGATAAGATAAATGGACAAGGCCTTTTTGTTCGCCCTTCTCACCTCTCTCATATGGGGGTTGGCCCCTATCTTTGAAAAGATAGGGCTTAACGGCAGGATAGACCCCTATACCGGGGTCGTCATAAGGACCATACCGATAACGGTGGTAAGCGTCGCGGGGCTGGTCTTCGCGGGAGGGCTCGGGTCGATCAGGGCCGTTGACGTTAGAAGCGCTCTGTTCGTCTGCGCCGGCGGCCTGATAGCCGGGCTCCTCGGACAGTTCGCCTTCTATTCGGCGTTGAAATCCGGAGAGGCCTCGCTTGTGGTGCCGGTGGCGGCGACCTACCCGCTGGTGGCGCTCGTCGTATCGGCCCTATTCCTCGGAGAGGCCGTCACCCTCCAGAAGGCCGCGGGCATCGTCCTCGTGGTCGGCGGGGTGATGCTCCTCAAGTAAGCCCCGGCGATTCCGGGGTTGACGATGGAACCGCTGGCGGCGCCGG
>JACRNN010000219.1 GCA_016234955.1 Deltaproteobacteria bacterium
CTGCGCTCCGTCGCTTGAGTGGCACTGGAAGCAGAAGTTGTGTATCTCCGCCCTTGTGGAGACCGAGCCCCTCAAGAGTATCAGAGACCCGTTGGTATTCCCGCCGAGGCTGCTGCCGCCCTGACTGTTGTGCATGGTGTGACATTGGCCGCACGTGAGATCCCCGGCGCCCTTGTGCACGGCCTGCGATTCCGAGGCCGCGAAGAGCCCTATGCCGAGAGATAACGCCGCGGCTATTAGCAATCTCTTCATTCGCTACCACCTTCCTTTCTTGAAATTTGTGGAAACCCCCGCCTTGACAGGCGGGACACTTCCACTGAAACTCAAAACTTTCCGCGTCCCTACCGCCGGCCCCATCAATGATCGCCCCTTCACGATCTGAAGGCTTCATGCAGTCTAAGAAGCTCCAAAACAGGCCGGACGAAACGACAGGACAAATTTGAGGCCCCATCACCTCATTTAAAGGCGTCATCACCTTTATAATTTTAGGGTACTTTAACAGCTTTTCCGATACGTGTCAAATAAAAATTAACTTTTTTTAATTTTCCTTATTTAATTTTTTTATTTAGCGATTTTCCCGGCGAAAATCGTCATTTTTTTGGCTTTTCAGGCATGGTTTTTCCAGCGTGGGAACGATTGATGTTGCTCGCTGTGCTTGTTGAAGGGGGAGACGCGAAGGAGGGAGGGGGCTACTGAATGCCCATGGTCTTTTTCTTGCTGCTGTGGCACCTGCGGCAGTTATTGTAGCCCTTTGGCTGGAACGCCACCTTGCCGTGGCACCTGCCGCAGTACTTCCCGTCCCAGATATCGTACATGCTGAATACGTTGGCGCCCTTCTTGGGCTTGAATATGGCGGGGTGGCAGACCTTGCAGGAGAGCCAGAAGTTATGCACCTTGTGCGGGAAGCGGACATTGTACATGAGCCTGTCGTTTATCTCGAAGATGATGTCCTCGTCAAAGGTCTCCTCCTGTCCGGCGGAAGCGGTCTCCGTCTTGCCCGGGAGGGAGGCCTGAGGCCTTATAATCCCCTTCTGCACCGCGGAGGTCCAGTCCGGGTATCCGTAGACGTCCTTCGGCAGGAATTGCAGCGCGGCGGCGAGCTTCTCGCTCTTGACGTCGGTGGGGGGGAGCCAGGGGTCGAATATCTTGAAGTCTATCTTGCCCTTCCCCTCAAGCCGCTGTTTGATAGCCTCGGCGGCCGCCTCTTTTTCACGGTTGATCGACTCTCTGGTATCAAAGGCAAGGGAGCCTTTCTGGTAGTAGGGGACGCTTTCCACCGCGACCGGGCTTTTCTCGGGGATATCCCTGACGTCCTTCACCTCTTTTACGCACGAGGCGGCCAGCGCGGCCAAAGAGAAAAGGAATAGACCGGTCGACTGCCTGAGCCTCATTCCTTCTCCTCTTTGAAGACCTGCACCCTGTTGCCGTCTATGACGAATATCCTTTCGGAGGCGTCCACGAACAGGTACGTCGGGTGCGAAAACTCCCCCTCTCTCTCTCCTTTTCTACCGATGCGGTGGTGCAAGACGCCGGTCTTGTCAAAGACGAAGAGGGTCCCGGCATGTGCGTCCGCCACGTATATGAAGTCCCTTGAGACGGCGAGGCTCAGCGGGAATTTGAATAGGGCGTTGCCCGCGGAGTCCTTTCCGTTGAACTTCATCTTCAGGTTGCCGGAGTTGTCGAAGATATAGACCTCGGCGCCGAGGGTGTCGAGGGCGTAGACATTTCCATCGTCATCCACGCGCACGTCGTTGAAGCCGTAAAAGCCATCGTCCTTGACGGATATCGACCTGAGAACGGCCCCGGACGCATCCGCTACGAGTATCCTCCTGTTGAGCCTGTCTATCACGTATACGCGGTCATGCCTGTCTATGGCGATCCTTCCGGGGACGAAGATATCCCTGCCTGCCTCCCCCCCCTTTAGTTTAAAGCGGTCTATCTGCACATCTTTCTTCGCCTCTATGAGGAGCATCTCCGCCCTGCCGGCGTCTACGGAGAGGAACTGCCCGGAGCTGTTCTTTACCACGGCGGTGGGAAGCTCTATCTCCTTGCTGGTAAGCTCCGCGAGGTATTTGAAATCGGCGTCCGTGGACACTATCCTCTTGCTCCCGGAATCGGCTATATAAAGCCTCTTTTTCGCCTCGTCGAAGAAGAGCCCGGAGGGCTCTTTGAGCCTGCCCGCGAACTCCCCTCCGCCGCTTACCACGGCAAGGAGCCTTACCGCGGCGGCGTATGAGGGCGCGGCAAA
>JACRNN010000247.1 GCA_016234955.1 Deltaproteobacteria bacterium
GCTCGCCAGGAAGCACTGGAGCGCAAGGGGCGAGGGCAGGTTCCAGATAATATCGATGGAGAAGTCCTTCCACGGCAGGACCTTCGCGGCCCTGGCCGCCACCGGGCAGAAGAAGTTCCAGGCCGGCTTCGAGCCGCTTCTGGAGAGGTTCACCTACGTGCCCTTCAACGACATAGACGCCGTAAGGAAGGCCATAGGCCCCTCTACCGCCGCGGTGATGGTGGAGCCGATACAGGGCGAGGGCGGGGTCAACGTCCCCGACGACGATTATCTCGCTAAGCTCAAGGGCCTGTGCGGGGAGCACGGCGTGCTCCTCATATTCGACGAGGTGCAGGTGGGCATGGGGCGCACCGGCGCGCTCTTCGCCTATGAGAACTACGCAGTGGCCCCCGACATAATGACGCTTGCAAAGGGGCTCGCCGGCGGGGTGGCCATCGGGGCGATGCTCGCTACCGACGAGGTAGCCGGCGCCTTCACCCCGGGCACGCACGCCTCCACGTTCGGCGGCAACCCGCTCGCCGCGTCCGCCGGGATAGCCGCGCTCAAGACGATAATCGACGGCGGGGTGCTTCAGAACTGCAGGGCCGCGGGAGACCGCCTCTACGAGAGGCTCGACCGCATCAAGGACGCTTACCCCTTCGTAAAGGAGCTGAGGGGCAAGGGGCTCATCCTCGGCATGGAGCTCGACGGCGCGGTCAGCGGCGCGGACATAGTAAAGGAATGCCTGAAAAGGGGCCTTCTCATAAACTGCATAGGGGAGAAGACCCTGCGCTTCATCCCCGCGCTCACGGTCTCTGAAAAAGAGGTCGATGAGATGGCCGGGATACTCGAAGGGGTGTTTGAGGACCTGGTCAAGGGCTGGAGCAACGACAACGAACCTCCGCCACCCGTCGAGTGACGCCGGCAGAGGCCCGTCCGGCGCGGCAAAACCGGCCGATACGTTTAAACGCGCCATTTATCCCCCCGGCCGTCCGATGGGGGGAGTTTTTTAGAGTCCTGGAGCCCCCGGACTTCCATGTCAGGGGGGGTTGATTTTTAAGCGTTTTAAAACCCCTCAGGCCTTAAATTGGGGGAGTGTCGGTGCTTCACATATCACACCGGAGAATCGTACAGGGATGCACCTGCTGACCGTAGCGGATTTGAATAAAGAGGAGATAGACAACCTCCTCGATAGGGCATCGAGCCTTAAAGAGAGGCACAAGAAGGGGATCCCCCATAACCCTTTGAGGGGCAAGACCCTCGGGCTTATCTTCGAGAAGTCCTCCACAAGGACGCGCGTCTCTTTCGAGACGGCCATGTACCACCTCGGAGGGGATGCGATATTCATAAGCCCCAGGGACTCCCAGATAGGCAGGGGCGAGCCGATAAAGGACACCGCCAGGGTGATGTCGAGGTACGTCGATGCGGTGGTGATAAGGACCTTCGGCCACGAGATAGCGCAGGAGTACGCGAGGTACTCATCGGTGCCCGTCATAAACGGCCTTACCGACCTCCACCATCCGTGCCAGGTGCTGGCTGACATGCTGACCGTGGTGGAGAAGAAGGGCGGGTACAAAGGCATAAAGGCCTGCTGGATAGGCGACGGGAACAACATGGCCAATTCGTGGATAGAGGCCGCCGAGGTACTCGGCTTCGAATTGAGGCTCGCCTGCCCGAAGGGGTATTGGCCGAACTCCGCCATATTGAAGAGGGCCAGGTCCAGTAACCCCGCCATCTCCGTTGCCGGGAGCGTCGAGGAGGCCGCCCGCGGCGCGGATGTGTTGAATACCGACGTATGGGCGTCGATGGGGCAGGAAGACGAGGCGCAGAAAAGGACGGAGGCCTTTGCCGGGTACCAGATAAACTCAAAGGCGCTCGCCCTTGCCAAGAAGGACGCCATAGTCATGCATTGCCTGCCCGCGCACAGGGGCGAGGAGATAACCGAAGAGGTCCTCGAGGGGCCGAGCTCCGTTGTATGGGATCAGGCCGAGAACAGGCTCCACATACAGAAGGCTCTGCTTGAGTGGCTTCTGGCCGATTCCGGGGCCGGGCGCGGTTGAACATGCATAGCGAGCGCCCAGCCCGCGGCTTGCCGCGGGGAGCTTCAATAATAGTTGATAAAAAGGAGCATGGATGGGCAAGGATATCAAGAAGGTCGTGCTGGCATATTCCGGGGGGCTCGATACCTCCGTGATAATGAAGTGGCTCATAGAGACCTACCGGTGCGAGGTCCATGCCTTTTCCGCCGATATAGGGCAGGGGGCGATGGAGATCAAGGAGATCAGGGACAAGGCCTTGAAGACCGGCGCAAAGAAGGTATTCATAAAGGACCTGAAGGAGGAGTTCGTCAGGGACTTCGTATTCCCGATGCTCAGGGCCGGCGCCGTTTACGAGGGCGGGTATCTGCTCGGCACCTCGATAGCGAGGCCCCTGATAGCAAAGGCGCAGATAGAGGCGGCGAGGATGGTCGGGGCCGACTCCGTCTCCCACGGCGCCACGGGCAAGGGCAACGACCAGGTCAGGTTCGAGCTCGCCTACTACTCCATGGAGCCGCACATCAAGGTGATAGCGCCGTGGAGGGAGTGGGACATGAAGGGCAGGGCCGACCTCATACGCTACGCCGAGAGGCACGGCATACCGGTGCCGGTGACCAAGAGCAAGCCCTACAGCTCGGACCGCAACCTCTTCCACATAAGCTTCGAGGGGGGGATACTCGAAGACCCGTGGGCCGAGCCGCCGGAGGACATGTACGTGCTGACGAAGTCCCCGCAGGCGGCCCCGGACTCTCCTACCTACGTGGAGGTGGGCTTCAAGAACGGCGACCCCGTTGCCGTAAACGGCAGGAGGATGCCGCCCGCGAAGCTCCTTGCGGCCCTCAACGAGGCCGGCGGGGAGAACGGCGTAGGCAGGATGGACATGGTGGAGAGCAGGTACGTTGGGATGAAGTCGCGCGGCGTCTACGAGACCCCTGGCGGCACCATCCTCCACGCGGCGAGAAAGGCCGTTGAATCCATCACCATGGACAGGGAGCTGATGCACCTGAGGGACAGCCTCACGCCGCGCTACGCCGAGCTCGTATATAACGGCTACTGGTTCTCCCCCGAGAGGACGGCGCTCCAAAAGCTCATCGACGACGCCGCGAGCGCTGTTACAGGGGTGGCGAGGCTCAAGCTCTACAAGGGGGGCGTGACCGTGGCGGGCAGGAAGGCCAGGGAATCGCTCTACCACCCGGCCTTCGCCACGTTCGAGGAGGACACGGTATACGACCAGAAGGACGCCGATGGGTTTATCAAGGTCAACGCCCTGAGGCTAAAGATTAAGGCGATGGTCGAGAAGTCCGGAAAAGGCCGGGCGTAAGGAGACTTTCCCGTGAAGATATGCAGGTTCATGAAGGACGATGTCGAGATGTGGGGCGTCGTTGAGGATGGGGCCGTATTCGCGGTGGAAAAAGGCCCCTTTGACCAGGACCCCTCCGCTGGATTGAAGAGGACGGGGGAGAGCTTCAGGCTTGATGACGTGAGGCTCCTTGCGCCCTGCGCGCCGTCAAAGATAGTGGCGATAGGGCTCAATTACAGGGCCCATGCGGCCGAGTTCAACAAGCCTGTCCCCGAGGAGCCGATGCTCATACTCAAGCCCTCCACGGCGGTCATCGGCCACGGCGGCGAGATAGTATACCCGTCCCACATGTCCAGAAGGGTCGATTACGAAGGGGAGCTCGCCCTCGTCATCGGAAAAAGGGCGAAGGACGTCCCGGTGGAGCGGGCCGGGGAGTACATACTCGGGTACACATGCTTCAACGACGTGACGGCCAGGGACCTCCAGGGAAAGGACGTCCAGTACACGAGGGCCAAGGGGTTCGATACCTTCGCGTGCGTGGGCCCGTGGATAGAGACGGAAATAGACCCGACGGACGTGAGGATAGAGACCAGGCTGAACGGCGAGAAGAGGCAGGACACATCCACAAGCGACATGATATTCGACGTCTTCACGGTCTTGAGCTTCGTAACCCGTGTGATGACGCTCCTGCCGGGCGATATAATCACCACCGGCACGCCTTCGGGCATAGGCAGTATGAAGCCCGGAGATGCCGTCGAGGTCTCAATCGACGGGATCGGGAAGCTTTGCAACACGGTGGTGGAGAGACGGCCCGCTTAAATGGTTATCTGTTATCAGTTATCTGTGAAGGATAAAGACGTATTTTTTACCGATAACCGATAACCGATAACTGAAGGAGGAAGACGGAGATGTCCGAGGACTACATACAGGGCCTCTTTGCCGACAGGATCGGGGGCGGCAATTTCGGCAAAGAGGCGGAGATATACAAGTTCGAGAAGATAAAGAGGGCCAAGGCGGAGGCAAAGAGGCGTAGCCCAAATACCGAGCTTCTCGACTTCGGGGTGGGCGAGCCGGACGAGATGGCGTTCCCCATAGTAGTCGAGGCGTTGAAGCACGAGTGCGCGAAGCCGGAGAACAGGGGCTACGCCGACAACGGCATATACGAGCTCAAGGAGGCCGCGGCGCGATACCTCGAAAAGGTCTACGGGGTTGCGGGCATAGACCCGGCAAAGGAGGTTATCCACTCCATCGGCTCCAAGCCGGCCCTGGCGATGTTCCCGGACGCGTTCATAAACACGGGGGACTCCGTCCTCATGACCGCGCCCGGGTACCCGATAATGGCCACCCACGCCGAGTGGAACGGCGGCAGGGTCGTTAATCTCCCGCTGCGAGAGGAGAACGGGTTTCTGCCGGACCTCGACGGCCTGACCCCGCAGGACCTCAAGGGCGCGAAGCTCCTGTACCTTAATTACCCCAACAACCCCACCGGCGCGGCCGCCACCACGGAATTTTTCCAGAAGGTCGTTGAGTTCGCCGGGAGGAACAGGGTAGTCGTCGTCCACGACGCGGCGTACGCGGCGCTTTCGTTTGAAGGCAGGCCGTTGAGCTTCCTTTCCGTCGAGGGCGCGAAGGAAGTAGGGGTTGAGATACATTCGTTTTCCAAGGCCTTCAACATGACGGGCTGGAGGCTCGCCTTCGTCGTTGGCAACGAAAAGGTGGTGAACGCATTCGGCCACGTAAAGGACAACTACGACTCCGGTCAATTCATAGCGATACAGAAGGCCGGGATATACGCCCTCGACCACCCGGAGATAACCGAGAAGATATCCGCCAAGTACAAAAGAAGGCTCAAGTTCATGGTCGATGCGCTCAGCGCCTGCGGGTTCAGCGCCTCCATGCCCAAGGGGTCTTTCTATCTGTATGTCGGGGCGCCCAGGAGGGCGAAGAACGGCGTTGAGTTCAAAAGCGCCGAGGAGGTGTCGGAATACCTCATAAAGGAGACCCACATATCCACGGTGCCGTGGGACGACGTGGGCAGGTACCTGAGGTTCTCCGCCACGTTCATATCCAAAGACACGCAGGACGAGTACAGGGTCGTGGAGGAGATGAAGAAGAGGCTCAAGGCGCTGGAGCTTGAGTTTTAGCGTGCCCTATGGCTGACGGCGTTAGTCGGTTATCGGTTGTCTGTTATCGGTAAAAATATGTCTTTATCCTTCACTGATAACTGATAGATGTTCTGTCGGGTTGAAAAGCGCAATCCGACTTACTAAAACCATGACTCGGAAGGTCTATATCGCTATAGGCTCGAACCTCGGCCACAGGGCCGCCAACTGCGCAAGGGCGGTGGAACTCATAGGCCGGCTCAAGGACACCGAGGTCGTAGGCAAGAGTTCGCTTTACGAGACCGAGCCTTGGGGGATATCCGATCAGGGCAGGTTCATAAACGCGGCCGTGGAGGTAAGGACGTCTCTTGAGCCGGAGGAGCTCTTCCGGGCCTTGAAGTCCATAGAGGCCGGGATGGGCAGAAAAGACGCCGGGAGATGGGGCCCGCGCATCATAGACCTCGACATAATCTTCTACGGGGATATGGTCGTTGAGAAAGAGGGGCTTACGATACCGCATCCCCGCCTCCAGGAACGCGCCTTTGTGCTCGTCCCGCTCAACGAGATAGCCCCGGACCTTATCCACCCCGTCTTGAAGAAGACCGTATCCGAGCTGATGGCGCGCATCGGCACGGACGGCGTAAGAAGGTTTTGATCGGGTGCTCGGCGAAAATCCCGCCCTTTTAACAAGCATAGCGAGCGGATTCCCCGCAGATTGGCTTAGGGGATGAGCGAGCGAATTACAAACGATAAATTCCTTACTTGAAAATTCTCCTAAGCCCAGGCTGAGGAGAATTTTAAGGACGGGTCAAAGCCGAGCTATATAAAAGGCAAGTACCTTGCCGACAATCCCCGCCATTTATGGCGGGGTAATTGAATGTTTCCTTCGGATACTCCAGGGCTTGCTCCTGGATAGCTCATTGTTCTGAAACCCCAGGCGCTACCAGACCCGGGGAGGTTTCAAAAATGAAGAACGTAATAATAATACTGATAATATTCTTCGCCATACGGTTTCTTAGAAAGTACCTCCAGCCGGGGCCCGCGAAGGGCGGCGCTGGAGGGGCGCAGGGGTCCAACCCCCGTTCTACGGGACAGGAGTCGGAGGATATGGTGCAGGACCATGTCTGCGGGAGCTATATCCCCATATCTTCAGCCGTCACGTTGCATGAGGACGGCCGCACCGAGTATTTCTGCGGGACGGAGTGCAGGGATAAGTACTTCAAGGATAGATAGGCCGTAGGCTTTACCGTATCCCCCCCCTTGCCAACACCCCTTGAGAAACCTCCCTTCATGCCCCTTTTATGGCAGGGCGCGGACGCCGGAGCCCCCTGCATTTTCAGTTGACGTTACGCCCGCACCCTGTTATCCTACCCGAATATATGTTATCAGCGCATATTTCCGTTACGGAGCAATCTGTTTGGCTATCTTAAGTATCTACGCCAACACGTTGTTTTATAAATCTTTTTAGTCTATACATGGACAAAAATTTTTAAATTTAAAGGAGGGTGCGTTATGGACTGGGGGATGAAGAACCGCTTATCGAAGATAATCCGTCCCGAGACGGGCAGGACCGTCATGCTTGCGGTAGACCACGGCTATTTCCTTGGGCCGACTTCAGGGCTTGAGGAGCCGGGCAAGACCGTAGCCCCGCTTTTGAAGTACGCGGATACGCTGATGCTCACCAGGGGCGTGCTGAGGGCGTGCGTCGACCCAATGGCCGGCGTCCCGATAGTGTTGAGGGTATCGGGGGGCACGAGCGTACTCGGCAATTTAGCCGACGAGGGGACTACCGTGTCCATGAGGGACGCCATAAGGCTTAACGTCGCGGGCGTGGCCCTCTCCGTCTTCGTCGGCTCGGAGCTTGAGAGAAAATCGCTATTGGCCCTTGCCGACCTCATAAACGACGCGCAGGAGTACGGGGTCCCGGTGCTCGCAGTGACCGCCGTGGGCAGGGAGATGGTAAGGGACGCGAGGTATCTGGGGCTTGCCTGCCGGATTTCAGCCGAGCTCGGCGCCAACGTCGTAAAGACATACTACTGCGAGGACTTTGAAAAGGTCGTCAAGAACTGCCCCGTGCCTATCGTCATAGCCGGCGGCAAGAAGATACCCGAGAAAGAGGCCCTTGAGCTATCATATAACGCAATCCAGAGGGGCGCCGTGGGGGTGGACATGGGCCGCAACATCTTCCAGTCGGAGCACCCGGTGGCCATGATACGCGCGGTGCGCGAGATAGTCCACGCGAACATGGCCCCTGACAAGGCGTACGACATGTTCAATACCCTGTCCAGGGAGAACAAGCCAGCGTTCGCCTGAGAGGGACGCGCCGCGGAAAATACTAACAGGGTGTTGAAAAACCCTCGCGTCCGTTCAGGCTGTTCAAAAAGCTCCCGACCCATGCTTCTCGCATGGGTGCCCCGAGGCGTCGAGGAGCGAGGAATGAGGCGTATTTTGTCCATACGCCGCAGTGACGAGCGACGATGACAACGCGGTAGATGGGCTTTTTCAACAGCCTGCTAACGGCAACAGGAGGCGGTCTTTGAAGGCGGCTTTCTATTACAACAACAGGGACGTCCGCGTCCAGGAGGCCCCCGTACCCAAGATAAAGGACGGGGAGATGCTCGTCAGGATAGAGGCGAGCGGCCTGTGCGGCAGCGACGTGATGGAGTGGTACAGGATAAAGAAGGCCCCGCTCGTCCTCGGCCACGAGATAGCGGGCACGGTCGTTGAGGCCGGGGCC
>JACRNN010000248.1 GCA_016234955.1 Deltaproteobacteria bacterium
GCAAGGTAGACCCCGCCAGCGATATAGAGGTCATGGAAACGGAGTTGATACTCACGGACCTCGACGCGGTGTACAGAAGGATGGAAAAGTCCTCCAAGCTCGCCAAATCAGGCGATAAGACGGCCCTTGAGTCCATGGCCGTGTATGAGACATTGAAAAAATGCCTTGAGGACGGCCGTCTCGCGAGAAGCGTGCTTACCAGAGAGAGCGCGGAGCTTGTAAAGGACTTGAACCTCCTTACCGCCAAGCCGGTAATCTATGTCGCCAACGTGGATGAAGATGACCTTGCAGGGTCGTCTACGGCCGCCTCGACGGTGAAGGAGATAGCCGCAAGGGAAGGCGCCGGCTTTACGGTGATATGCGGGAAGATAGAATCAGAGATAGCCGAGCTTTCCGAGGAGGAGAGGGTGGAGTTCCTCAAAGGGCTCGGGCTCAAGGAGTCGGGGCTCGATAGGCTGGCCGCCGCGGCCTACAGGCTCCTGGGGCTCATCACCTTCTTCACCGTCGGTAAAAAAGAGGTCAGGGCGTGGACCGTGGAGGCTGAATCCAGGGCCCCTAAGGCCGCCGGCGTCATACACAGCGATTTCGAGCGCGGTTTTATCAGGGCCGAGGTCATATCATATAAGGATTTCATCACCTATGGCTCGGAGGCCGCATGCAGGGAAAAGGGGCTTTTGCGGCTCGAAGGCAAGGATTACGTCGTAAAGGACGGCGATATTATGCACTTCAGGTTCAACGTCTGATAAATAGCCCACTATAAGGCTTAATGCCTTTTCTGCCGAATATGTAAGCTCCCATCCTAAATTGCCAACCGTGTCTAAAAGCCACGGCGAGCGCAAAATTTTAAATATCCGATATAAATTAAATCCTGTTTTGATTTAATTATTTCAAATATTATGTACTTTTTTGAATAAAACTTGACAAATTCCAGAAAATATCATACAATATTTATGCTCACAACAACTTGAAAATGGTCCGTATGCCCTAACAATGGGTTGATGCTCCGTATTTTGTATTCCCAATCTGACGTCGCATTTCTCAAACCCTTATTCAAAAAAACAATTTAAAAGAGTGCCTATTCCGGACCATGCGCATTGAAACGCGATGAGTAACTGTTGCCATTAAACTCAAAAAAGCGTCCAGACGGGATGTCGGGTGACAAAAAATTAGTAGACCCGGACGCTTTTTATGGGGAACTCAAGGGCGACGGGGTTGAGATAAGAGACCTTTTATGGCCCCTTGCGGAATTGAGTCCGAGGGAGAGGGCTGTATTCACCGAGTACCATTACTGGAACACTCACATGAGGGTGATAGCGGATAGCCACCGGATTTCGGTTACGAGGGCATATGAGATACTCTACAGGGCGGAAGAAAAGATCGCATCTTCAAGGACACAGGAAAAGGAGGAGGGTCTTTGAGTTGAGAAGCCTGAGTAAATCGCCTGTATCAGGGTTGAACTGGACGCATTATAAGACCGTCAGGCAGTACCAGGCGGTCGGAAATATGCTCGATGAGTTCAAGACCTACGGCTTCAGGGGCGGGGTGGAGAACATTGCGAACAGAGACAGGAACGTAATGAAGGAAAACGGCCACGGCTGGCTGACGGAGGATATGTCGATCTAACATAAATTGCACGGCTTTTTCAGTCTCGCATTCCGGCAATCCATCCATGGATTGCATGGCAGGCTGTTTTTCAACAGCCTGCTAACCACTGTATCCCCAGGCATTTGACAGACGAACATGCATGGCGAGCGCCTATCCCGCGGCTTGCCGAGGGGAGCTTCAACTTCGGACGCGGCGCCTTATGAGGGACGGGCCAGGCTTTCACAAGCCTGGCCTTTTCTTATTTCAGGGCCTTTCCCCTCCATTCTGACCCCCCAAGGCGGCTCAATCCCGCATCAATGAGCATGGCTGGGAGGCTCTTTGCTCCCTGGGCTCAAGGGGGCCTCGATGTTCCCAACGGCCCCCCCATAGCCTGGCCTTGTGATGGTCCATTCCCATGAGCCTGTGGCGGGGGGTTGAATAAATATTGCCCTTTTGTTCCATGAATACAAGCAGATAAAGAATTTGGGGTTGAAAAAAAACACCAGTATGTGAAGACACAACAGGAGGTGATGGACATGGATGCGGATCTCAATCTGTCTGGCTTCAGGAGCGCGGATATGGCTGGTTCTTACCGCGGGATAAGGAACAGGGTGTTGTTGAGGGAGCCGGAGAGGTGCAAGGAGTGCAACAGGGTATTCATAAGCCTTTACGAATTGAAGGATTGCAACGACCATGACGGCCTTGAAGAGATATAGGCGGTATCTTCGCCCCCGTAAGGGCCGGCACAGGGCAGTATCTCACTAAAGCGCTTGAGGGTTATTCGTGGGAATCGACTGGGAAGGGATTAGAAGGGATTATTGCGATTACGGTGTCTCCTTTTCAGAACTGTCAAAAAGATACAAATGCGGCGCCAGTACGATAAGGAAGAGGGCGGGGAGGGAAGGCTGGAAAAAGACGGCCTGTAAAAAGAGCGGAGAGCAGGCGCAGCCGCCTGAAGAGGATGAACGCACCAAGCCCGAAGACGTGCTCGACGAGCACAGGGTGCTCTGGAGGGGCGTTAAGAGGAGGCTGGTGAAGGGGCTCAAGACGACTGACGCCAAGGTCGGTCTCGAGGAGCTCAAGGTCGCCAAGATAGCCGGAGAGGTGCTCACGAACGTGATAAAGGGAGAAAGGCAGGCCTGGGGTCTTGAGGAGAGTTGCGAAGGCCGGGACGACAGAGAGGAAATTGCCGGCGAGATGGTATGCCTTACGCTACCACCCGGAACAGAGGAGACTGTGGACTGAGGGCAGACGTTTCGCCGTAGTGCCGGCCGGGAGGCGCAGCGGCAAGACGGAGCTGGCCAAGAGAAGGATCGTGGTGACGCTCTCGGAGAAAAAAGAGTGGGCGGACCCGCGTTACTTCGCGGCGGCTCCGACGAGGGGCCAGGCAAAAAGGATATTCTGGAACGACATAAAGCTCCTGACCCCTCCATGGTGGGTAAGGCGCGTCTACGAAACGGATCTGTGCATCTCTACCGTCTTCGGCGGCGAGATATGGGTGGTGGGCCTTGATAAGCCGCAGAGGATAGAAGGCACTCCGTGGGACGGCGGGGTACTGGACGAGTACGCGGACATGAGGGCCCGGGCATGGAGCGAAAACATAAGGCCGGCGCTCTCTGACAGGGGCGGATGGTGCTGGTTCATAGGGGTACCGCAAGGGCTCAACCACTTCAGGGACCTTGCAAACTACGCACAAGAGAGCGGGGATTGCGAGTGGGGTCTTTATAGTTGGAGGTCTTCGGACATACTGCCGCGCAAGGAGCTCGAGGCCGCCAGGAGGGTGCTCGACCCCAGGACTTACCGCCAGGAGTACGAAGCGAGCTTCGAGGGGGCTACCGGCAGGGTCTACTACGCATACAGCGCCTCCGTGCATGAGGCAGGGTCGATAAGGCTGAACCCGGACCTGCCGATCGTCCTCTGCTGCGACTTCAACGTCGACCCGTGCGTATGGGAGGCCGCCCAGACCGACGGCAGGTCGGTCTGGGTCTTGGACGAGATAGCCATGAGGAACACGAACACCCGCGAGATGGGCAGAGAGGCCCTGAAGAGGTTCGGCGCTCACAGGCCGGGGGTAACGGTCTACGGGGACGCCGCGGGGATGAGCAGGTCCACCGCCGGGAGCAGCGACTACGCCATCCTCCATGAGATGGGGCTCAAGAACCAGCGCGTAAGAAGGTCGAACCCGCACGTAAAAGACAGGGTCAACGCGGTTAATTCCATGCTGATGAACTCGATGGACACACCGAGGCTCTTCCATCACCCCAGGTGCGTAGAGCTCAGAAAAGACCTTGAGGCCGTGGAGTGGCGTCCAAACGGCGTTGACATGGACAAATCGAACCAGATGAGGACTCACGCATCCGACGCCCTTGGATATTTTTTGGAATACGAGTTCCCGTTAAGGATACATGCGTCCCGGGCAGGGCTCAAGTTCTACAAATAATACGAACGTAATAAATGACCCTGCGCCGCTGATTCGACAAGCATAGCGAGCGGATTCTCCGCAACTTGTTGTGGGGAGGAGCGAGCGAATTACAAACGATAAATTCCTTACTTGAAAATTATCCGCAGCTTGCTGCGGAGAATTTTAACCATATTCGTCAAGTCCATATAAGTTTCCAACGCCGCGGAAAAGGAGAACGAATGACAAGAGAAGAGCTTGAAAAGACGCATCCCGACTATGACGCCAACATAGAGAGCTGGATGTTCTTCATGCGCTCCTACTTCGGCGGGAATATGTACAGGGAGGGGAACTATCTGCTGCAGCACCCGTTCGAGAGCTCGTCGAACTACAGGCGCAGGAAAGATACGGCCTATTTCTACAACTACTGCGGCCCTATAGTGGACATCTTCGTCTCCCACCTGCTGAGAAAAGACGCGAGGAGGGACTACGGCTCATTGACGCCGGACACCCTTTTCAACGCTTTTTTGCTCGACTCCGACATGGAGGGCAATTCGTTCAGGCACTTCATGAGGGAGGCGCAGAGGTTCTGCAGCATATACGGGCGGGTCTCCATCATAGTGGATAAGCCCAGGATATACGCGTCCACCAGGGCCGAAGCCGAACAGTTCGGCATACACCCATACGTGACCCTTGTTACGCCGGAGAACCTGCTCGACTGGTCTTACACGAGGTTGTCATCAGGGCAGACCGTGCTCGATATGATCAAAGTCATGGAGCCCGGAGGCGACTGCCGGATATGGACGAGGGACGGTTGGGAGTTGTGGAGGGCGGGGGAAGACGGCGACGCGATGCTTATGGACGCGGGCTGGCACAATCTGGGGGAAGTCCCGGCGGTCCACCTCTACAACAAGCGCTCCGGCATAAGGATGACAGGCATATCCGACATCCAGGACATAGCCGATATCAACAAGAACATCTACTACCTCTGTTCGGACGCCAAGGAGATTATCGAAAATACCGCCTTCCCGATGCTCGCGATGCCGTATTCAAGGGGAGGCGCGGGGGGAGAGAAGGAGGTGGGCCCCCACAACATACTTCAGTTCGACCCCGCGGAGCCCAACGCGCGCCCGTACTGGCTCGAGGCCCCGCACTCATCC
>JACRNN010000249.1 GCA_016234955.1 Deltaproteobacteria bacterium
CCTGACAAAGGTCGGGTGCGGGAGGCTTGAGTAGTCGTCCGCCTCGAGGGCCTCGAGGTGCTTCATCTGCACCTTCGTGGCCTCATGCATCTTCTGAAGCGTTACCCCCCTCTGCTCCCTCTCCCTTTTAAGATTTTCGCCAGGATCTTCCATCACTGCCTCTTTCAGCTATCGAGATAAACAGCCCGTTTCGCGCGGCCTCGTTCGGGATTATGGAAGGAATTTCGTGACGTCCTGCACAGGCGATATCGGCGCTCCGGCAAGCACGGCGGAGCGGGACCCGGCTCTTTACCCGCGGGCTTCCTCACTTGATAAGCTTGATATACTCTTTTGCTTCGGCGGCCTTGTCGCTATCCGGCGCCAGAGCGATGACCCTCTCGAAGGCCTTGAGCGCCTGCGCCTTGTCCCTGAGCTTGAGATAGGAGATCCCGAGGGCAAAGTGCGCGTCAAGGTAATCTGGGTATATCTTGACGGCCTTCTCATACGCATCCGCGGCCTCTTTCATATTGTTCATCTTCTCGAGGACGAAGCCGATCTTATAGTAGGCGTCGGCATAGTTCGGCCTCATCTCAACGGCCTTTTTGAAGCTCTCCAGCGAGTTCTGCAGGTCGTTCTTGTTGAAGTAGGCGTTGCCCATGTTGTAATACGCCAACTCGGGCGTCCTGTAAAAGATGTTGCCGAGGGCCTGCCTCGACTCCTCTATCGCGTCGTCCCACCTCTTCTCCACGATATAGACCGCGGCAAGGGCCACACGGGCCTCCGAAAACTTGGGGTTGAGGGATATGGCCTGCCTCAACGACTTTATGGCCTCGTTGTTCATCCCTTTCATGAAGTACGTAAGGCCGAGCTCTTTGTGGTAGGAGGGGTCTTCCTGGTAGATATCTATGGCGGTGGTGAATTCCTTGAGGGCGTCGGTATAGCTCTTGTCGTTAAAGTAGACCACCCCCATCCTGTAATGGATAAGGGATTCGTCCTTTTTCTTGGCGAGGGTATGCGCGCAGGAGACTAACGCGAAGGAGACCAGTATCGGTAAAACGCTTCTAAGAATGTTTTTCACTGTTATCTTTTCTCGGGGCCTGCTTTACCGGATAATTTACGCCGGGCGGGCCGCGGCAAGGGGCTCAAGCGAGCCCGCCATGCGCCAGGGGCCGCGGGGTCTTCATAACCTCTGGAGTAAATGTATCACAACCCCTCGAAATGGGTCAACCGCTTAAATTCGGCGTACCGCGCGCGTATCTGCTCGAGGGTGAGGGAGCTCAAGCGCTCGAGGCTGAAGGCCTCCACGTTGAAAGACGCCATGACGCTGCCGAATATGATGGCCTTCCTGATGTTGGCCTCGCTCGTGTCCCCGGTGTTGGCAAGGTAGCCCATGAGCCCCCCGGCGAAGCTGTCGCCCGCCCCGGTAGGGTCGAATATGTCCTCGAGCGGGTACGCCGGGGCCGCGAATATCGACCCTCCGTTGAACATCAGCGCCCCGTACTCGCCGCGCTTGATGATGAGCGTCTTGGGCCCCTCCTTCAATATCGACCTGGCGGCCTTGACAAGGCTCGCCTCCCCGGCGAGCTGTCTCGCCTCGCCCTCGTTTATCACGAAGAGGTCGACCTTCTTAATGAGCCTGCGAAGCGCCTCCTGCTTGCCCTCTATCCAGAAGTTCATGGTGTCGCAGGCGATGAACTTCGGGTTCCTCACCTGCCCGAGGACCTTCAACTGAAGCTCGGGGTCTATGTTGGCGAGGAAGACGAACGGGGACTCCTTGTAGCTCTCCGGGATCTCCGGGTCGAACGTGCTGAAGACGTTCAACTGGGTATCGAGCGTATGGGCCTGGTTCAGGTCGAAGTCGTACCTCCCCTTCCACCTGAAGGTCCTCCCCGGCACCCTCTTGAGCCCTCCGGTATCCACCCCTTTTTTCTCGAGGTCCCTTATGTGCTCTTCG